>NZ_PEMX01000028.1:0-75479 GCF_002759075.1 Pseudomonas sp. 382 | reverse complement strand
TGGAGCATGCCGTGGTCTTGCAGCACGTTGAACACGGCGGTGTTGTTCGCAGGAATGCCATCGATCCCCTGAGACAGGAGGTGTGCGCGCAGTTTGTCCGAGACCGTCTTGCTCACCAGCCACAAACCATCCTCGGTGAGCCAGCCATCGGAGGCTTCCGGCTGGTTCAGCTTCAACTGTTCCTTGAGCAGGTAGCGCAACCCGTCCAGCAGCTTGCGTTGCAGTGCATGCTTGGGCGCGGCCATGGCGCGCGCCGGATCGCCGCCCAGCTCCTGGGCCACCGACGCCCGGTCTGCTTGCACGACGAGTTCCCCCAGTACACCGGCATGTTCGTACTGACCGGCCAGCACATAGAGCAGCGGTGCCCAGAGAGCCGGATAGTCGCTGAACCAGTCCAGGACGTGGCGGTCGAGCAGTTGACGATAGAGCAAGCCTGTTGCGGCGCTGTGCAGGCGGTATTCGCGGTCGTCACGGTAGCGAAATCGGTACGCCTGGTGCAGCGGGCCATGCCACGGATGCCAAGTACTGCCGTCGGCCAGTTCGACGTGTAGATCGACGGCGATCTTGCCAATATCGTGGAGCAGCGCAGCATAGGCGACGGCGGCGGTCCAGGCTTCGGACTGCGCCGCCTGGTCTTCGGGACTGGCACCGATGGGCAGCAGATGGGACTGCCGCAGTTTCAGGCTGTAGGCCACGATCTCCAGGCCGTGGTCGAGCATGCCGCCCGGATAGGCATGGTGATGCGCTTCGGAGGCCGGAAAGGCTTGGACCAGTTCGGCGTAGCGTTCCAGGGGCGTGCGGTACAGGGTGACGAATTGCCGGTGTGAGAGCGACGTGCGCTGCCAGATGTGCTCCAGCAGCTTCTGCCGGCGTGGGGTGGCCAGCAGCGATGCGGCCGACTCAGGACGCAGCAGCCCTTTCGGGAGGTCGGTGACGGGTGATGGCGTCGGTGCGGCAGCGACCGGGGGCCGTTTTCGCTGGAACAGGGAGAGCATGTGAGGTGTCCTAATGACGGGCCGACCGGGAGGCCTTTTGGCCTTTTCGAGGTAGGGCCTTTCCCCTTGCACCCCATTCCCTTGCCATTTCGACCCTTTGGCCTTTAACCGTTTCGGTATAGCGGGGCCTGGATCGCGGCTCCACCGTCAATGTGGAACCCGCTCGAATGCATTGGACGGCGACCAGGCGCTGGCCTCGGTCTATGCTGCGAAGGCGCTGCTTCCGCCGGGTAGGTTGCTTTCTAGGCGTCAAAGTTGACAAACGCGACAAAGGCGACTAGAGTGAAACCTGTCTCAAACCTACTTGGGAGATGACCATGCCCACTGCCATTGAATTCATTGCCGACCGTCTGCCGCGCGTCACGGTGGAAGATGTACGCCGCTTCGCGGATACCGTCGAAATCCGGGATGCCACGGCTTTCGCGGCCGAGTTGCAGGCGTTCGTCCACGAGCGCGTGGAAGCGGTAACACTGCCCGCCAACTTGCAGGGGGAGACCGTTGGGCAGGCCCTTGCACGCAAGGCGGCCGCGCTGCGCGCCGACACGCGCTGGGCACCGAATGAAACCGACGTCCAGCGAGGCCGTGCGGTGCTACTGGAAACCTTCAACCAGCCGCACAACCTGCCGCCCGCGGAGTTCGCCAAGCTGGCGGACAAGTCGCGCCAGCAGATCTACAAGGACATCCTCGCGCGTCGGCTGCTGGCGCTGAACGTGGGGCCGCGCGGTCAGAAGCTGCCCGACTGGCAGCTCGACCCGGTAAAGCAGCAGTTGACCCAAACCGTGCTTCAGGAGGTCGAGGGTATCGATCACTGGACGATCTACCGCGCACTGTCCGAACCGCTCGAAGGCTTGGGCGGTCGCTCGCCGGTGGATGCGGTGACGCATGGCACGATCGACGCCGTGGCCGAGGCCGTGTTTAACGTGCTGGGCGTTCAGGTGCATTGAAGCGAGACTGCCATGAACCACGAGCTGCCTTCTTTTCTGATCGATGCCGGTGAACTGCTCCAGCATGTGAGCCGCGTCGTCTATCGGGGCAGCCCGCTGTACTATGGTCGCAGCAGCACCAATCGCTACGACGACCCGGCCCGAGCCTACGGCGTGCTCTACCTGGGGCGCGACCTGCCCACGGCGTTGATGGAGTCGGTGTTTCACAAGCATCAGTGGCTTGATGACGCGAAGCGCTCGATCGCATTGAAAGAAGTCCAGGGCAGGATGGTGCGCGCTGTAGGGGTGGTGGCCGACGTGCTTCTGGCCGATCTCACGGCACCGAGCGTCATGGCGGGCTACTTTGGCCTGAACCTGGAGCAGTTGGCCAGCCGCGACTACACGCACACGCAGCAGGTGTCCGCTCAGGTGCATGCGATGGTCGGCGACGACGGCCAACCTCTGTTCGACGGAGTGCTCTATCCGTCGCGCAACAACTATCCCGCCAAGAGCATCGCCCTGTTCGAGCGTGCGGGAGCGAAGGTCAGCGTCATCGAGGACATCGATCTGGTTGACCATGTGGATTGGCCGCGTTTCGTTGCCACCTACCGCATCGGCGTGGAACCCGACCCGGGCCCGGTGGAACCGGATGACGAAGCGTCCTGAAGCAGCGAGAAAACACATTGAAGCCTGAAACGGAATGAAGTGGAGCACCCTGGAATAGACATCCCTCAGTAGCAGGAGACGACCATGAACACCACAACTCGTACCAGCACCGCAGAACGTATCGGCCGCGCATTTGGCCGTGTATGGCGTGCCTATGCGCGTGGCGAACGGCGGGTATCGAATTGGTTGATGGTCAAAGGGGTGCCTTCGGTTGGTGCCACAGTGCTGCTGTGGGCGGTCAAGCTGGCTGTGCTGGGCGCGCTGCTCTACGTCGCCTTCTGGTTCGCACTCGTGTTGTTGGGAGTCGTGGTGGCGGGATGGGCTGCTGCTGCCAATACCTCGGATGAAGACGAGTGGCCTTTCACCGACCTCACCGAACTGCGCAAGACGCCGGGCTACGATCCCAACCTGTACAACGATACGTCGCACGAGTTGTACACCGACGACTGACCGGCGCCGCGCTACTTCAGCTTACCTCCGGTAAGGGCCCCAGCGCCCTTACCGCCTGCTTGGCCGGCACTCTTGCTGCCATCCGAAAGCCCTTGGATGACGTGTCCAGCCCGAATCCCAACCCAAGTAAGGCTCGCAAGCCAAAAACCCGGCAAGACCAGGAACATCGTGCCCATGACGAACATCAGGAGCAGGTCGCCAAAGGCATTGTTCAACCCCACCAGCGGATCGAAGTTAGTGTGCGGCCGGTTCCAGCCGAAGCCCCACCCATAGAGCGCATCGAGGATGGTGCTGTCGATCCAGCGAGCGAGTTGGAACCAGAAATCGGTGAAGAACAGCGCGAACTGCACGACGCTGACGGTGACGACCGTCTTCAGGTCATAGGTGCCGACGACCAGCACGAGCGGGATGCAGATGACCAGCGCCATCTTGAGCAAGGCAAGCACCATGGGCAGCGCCTGGCGCACCACGTCCATGGCAGGGAATGCGGCAAGTGCCCCGACCGCCATTCCTACGTCCCCCGTGGCCCGCGTCACGATGTTCGGCAGGGTCTTGTCGATCTGGCCGCCGTAGTCGGTATAGACCGAACCCTGGTTGAGCTTCTGCTGTCGCGGTGACGCGATGGTACGGACCACCGAATCGTCCACCTCGGTACGGCTGAGGAACCCGGCCCAGCCCGCCAAGCGATTCAACAGGCTGGGGTCCACCTGGCTCAGCAGCCGTGCTCGCAGGCCGTTGCTGCCATCGGCCCACCACTGCCTGCAAGTCGGGTAGCCGCCGCCACTGGCCACCTGCGCAAGCCCTGCGTCGCGAGTGTCGTCATAGGGCCATGACTCGCGCGCCGTGCTGGAGCGGTAGCTGTCGTAGTAGCCGCCGGTGTCCGTGAAAAACCTCGAACCGATCCATGTCACGTCGTTCATTTGAGCTTCGTCCAGCTCCGGTCGCGCCATGAACAATTTAGCGCGTGCTGGCCCGTAGCAGTCGTGTGTGAAATCGGCCACTTCCTGAGCCAGCACCGGGTCGTTGATGCGGGTAGCGTCGATCTCCATGCGCATCTGTCGCAGGTCTGTTCCGCACGGGATCGCTGCCACCGAGGCACTGGTGACGGCGCGCGAGAGCGCGTGCATGAATGCCCACCAGACCGGCACCTTGGCACTCTGGTTGTTGATGGTGCTGAAGGACTGGGACCAGCCGGTATCCGTGGGCTGCGGCACGCTGACCTGGCATTGAGCCGAGCGCGAGCTGTCGTACTGAATGGTGTTGAGGTCCACGTCGATGAAGGGGATGCCGGCGAACATCACGACCACGATGGCGACGAACACCCGGTTCTCAATGCGTGCGGCCGAGAGCACGCCCTTATTGCCTTCGTCTGCACCCTCCCCACGGGCCTTGAGCCATTCCTGCACGATGATCGCCACGAAGGGCAGTGCGAATACCCCGCTGGATACCAGTACCGCCCAGATGCCGTTGTTGACGATCCAGGAAACCAGGGTCAGGTAGTACTCCAGGTAGTCGGTCGCGAAAAGCGTCATGGCTCGGATCTCCCCTCAGCCCTGCATCAACAGGCTGGCTTCAAGCGCCACGATGGCAACGACGCCGGCGATCTCGCTGCGCACCAGGCGGCGCCGCGCTTGCGCGTCGTCCTCGCGCGCCAGCAGTCGGCGACGCATCCAGACCCAGCCGTAGGCCGTCGCGCCGTACAGGCACAGCCGCCAGACCAGGAAGTAGCCCGCTGCTGCCGCCAGCCAACGCTCCCAGCCTGCGACGCTTCCGACGAGGTAGATGCCAACGATGTTGGCGCACACGGCGACGGCCGCGAGTACCACCGTCCACAGCAGCGCCTTTGCTGCGCGCCGGCTGAACAGCCAGCGCGGGCGCAGCCAGGCCGCACGCATCGGGCTCATGGCCGGCCTCCCGGATTGCCCTTCTGCAACTGATCGAGGCGGTCAGGCACCGGATCGCCTTCGTAGATCCCACGCGAGCCCGCCGCGCGCGTGCCGTGGCGCTGGATGATCGCCATGGGCGAATTGTTTGCCAGCTCCCGGCGCAGCTCCAGCTCGGTCTTGAGGTTGCGGATCTCGCGATCGAGCGTGTCGCTCTCGTGGTTCACAGCTTCCACGGCGAGCTGGTTGGCCGCCACGTTGGGCTCTTTCTTGCCGGTCAGCAGCGTGCGTTGCAGCAGTAGCGCTTTCTCCAGCACCGACGCCAGCGCAACCTCGGACGCCAGGCGCTGCGACAGCAGGTGCTGGTCCGGCTCGTCGCGCAGTGCCTCGATCACTCCGCGTGTGATGGGCAGCGACGCGCTGCCGGCCTCGCGCAGGTTTTCGGGCGTCGTGTTCTTCGCCTTGGAGACCAGGTCCTGGAGCGCCTGCAGCTTGGCATCGTACTCATCCTGGATCAGCGGCGTCAGCCCGACGCCGGGCACCGTCTCCGTCTTGGTGCAGGCGTCGCAGGTGCGCTGCTCCTTCTCGCCGAGCACCCGCGTCGCCCACTCGACGGCCGCTTGCGGCGTGGTCCAGGTCTGGCACGACAGGCTCGCGCAACTTGCCGGTGCGATTGCCGATGTGTCGGTCACACCGCGGCCATTGACCAGGTTGTAGCCCGCGCGGGTGACGTCGCCGACCACCTTGATCGCGGGCTGACCGGAGCCGCCGGCATTGCTTCCCCCGACCCAAGGCACGCCGTCGTTGCCACGGCGCGTCTCGGCTTGCTCGACGGCCGAGACGGCATCCGTGCTCGAAACAGCATCGCGCAGTGCCAACCCCTCTGCCATCTGGCTCCAGCCGAGCTGGCCGCCGGCCGTTTCGGCCATCTTTTCGGCCATGGCGCGGCACGTCAGCTTCGAGCGGTCGAAATCCAGCCGCGCTTGCAGAACGCCGTTGGTGAGCAGGTTGTAGAGGCCCGGATCAGCCCGTTGGATGATCAACGCCGGCAGGGAGGCCACAGCACTCGTAGCACTCTGGATCACCGAGGACATGATCTGCTGAAAGCCATTGGTCACGCCGTTGAGCTGATTTTTCAACGTGGTCTGGATGCTCATGTCACCGCAGATCAGATTGCTGTTCCAGCCGACACCCACGCCGAGCGAGCGCATGCCGGCTGCGCGACCCATCGAAACGGCGCTGCCGCCGCCGATGGAGTACATGACGTCATCGCCGATGACGTTGCCGCTGGTCTGGTAGCCCAGTTGGCCCCAGGCCACGCCGCTTGCCAGAACCAACGCGCCGGTGAGCGCCAAACAGATCCTCTTGCCACGAGCCGGAGGGGAGAACTGCATAGAGTCGAAACGCTTCATCGCGGCACCTCAAAGGAAATCAACGCTTCCAAGGAACACCTGTCCACGGCGTTCGCAGCAGGCATACGGCCGCCACAGTGCCCAGGCGTAGTCGCCTTGCTGGGCCTGGGTCAGGAAGCCGGTGCGTGGGAAAACCGTGCAAGACGAGGACAGGACGGGCGTGAGTTCCTGCCACTTGCCAGTCGAGGCATCACCCTCCATCAGCGCGCCGGCGGGCCAGTAGCCATCGCGGGCGTTGGCAAGCAGCGGCTGGTACACGTGCAACTGCCCCCGGCGAGTGACGATATCTCCCGCACGCTGGGCCACCACGGCCCCCGATTTGTGGTCGTCGGTCTGGTGCAGGAAGCCGCCGCGGGGATACACGTTGCCCCAAAGGTTCATCGTGGTGCGTGCGCCGACCTCGCGCATGCCGGGAATCAATGCCTCCGGGTAGGCCATCTCGGGCACGTTGTAGCGCCAGGCAAGCGTGTCCAAGGTGCTGAGCAGATACGGCATGAATGCCGTTCCTGCGCCCTCGCAGAAGTAGCCCGAGGACGAAACAAACTGGTTGAACACCTCGACGCCGGGATGGCCGATCACGTCGGCGTTCTTGAATTTCGCAAGATTGTTTTCGTGATCCTCGTTCGTCGTTCCATCGCCCCCCGCTTGGGCGGACGGATTGGCCGTACTCATCGCCCGGACTTCGACCCACGGGTTCTCGCCCGTGTTGCTGTAGCTGGAGACGACCGCATCGGGGATGTAGTGGCGCACCTTGACAGAGGTGCGCACCGTGCATCCTCCCCAGGTGCAGTAGAGCCAGTAGCAGATACCTACCACCCGGTACTCCAAGCAATCGGGCGAGGCCACCGAGGCAACGATGGCGGTGGTGTTCAAGGCGTAGCTACCCGTGGCGCTGAGCAGCAGCAAGGAAGCCACGCCGGCCCGCATGCGGCGCATCAGGTCGAATGGTCGCGTCATGGCTGGGTCCTCCGACGCTGCTCGATGCGCGCGACAGCGCGGGCCACATCCGGCTCGCCATAGACCACGTAGCGCTGATCCACCACGACAGCCGGGATGCTGGTGATGCCCAGGCTCCATGCGTCGGTGACGCCCTGGTATGCGGAAGCGATGCGGCGCTGTAGGTCGGCGCCGCCTTGGCTCAGCCGACGCTTGACGGTGGCCGCCGCCTGTTCGGGGGCGGCGGGCAGTTCCGCAGAAAGCTCCGCTTCAATCCGGCGGGCTTCGTCCAGCTCGATCAGCCGCTCGCCGCCCATGGTCTTGACCGGGTGGTGGCTGTCGGTGACGACCAGTACGTCGGCTGCGAAGGCGACGGGGCTGAACACGGCCAGGGACGCCGGCAGCGCCACGACGAGACCAAGGGTTCGCCAGCCCGACGCGAACGTGGAAAAGGATGCCGGCATGTCGCGTGCCCCGAAAGTTGATCAGGGCCATAGTCAAACGCGAACCCGATGCCACCCCAACAAACAATGCGCATCGCGGGCTGCCCGCATACCTGCTTGTCCCGCGCCATAAAAAAACGGAGGCCGAAGCCTCCGCGGGGATCAATGAAGCAATGCGACCGTTACAGCAGGCCTGACTCCGCAAAGGAGAACGGGGAACCTTGGCCTACGATGATGTGATCCAGTACCCGTACATCGATGAGCGCCAGCGCGGCCTGCAGTTGCTGGGTCAGCACACGATCCGCGCTCGACGGCTCGGAGATGCCCGAGGGGTGCTGGTGCGCGAAGACCACCGCGGCGGCGTTCAACTCCAGCACACGCTGTACGACGACACGTGGATAAACAGAAGTCGAGTTGATCGTGCCCCTGAACAATGGCTCGTAGGCCAGCACCTGGTGCATGCTGTCCAGGAACACAGCGGCGAATATCTCGTTGGGTTCAGCGACCAGTTTCACGCGCAGATAGTCCCGCACAGCGGCCGGTCGGCTGAGGCACGGTCCAGCTTTGAAAACCCGCCTCTCCAGCAGCACGATGGCTTGCTGGATGATCCAGTCCTCGTGTTGGGCAGCGGTGACGGAAAGCGACTCCGGGCAGGAGTCGTTGACGACAAAAGACATGGCGAACCTCCAGACGGTGAGATCGGAGGGCGCGCGCCCTAGGAGGGCCAGCCCTCCTAGGGAACGAACAAGGTGCATCCATCACCGCGGCAGCGGCGATCGTTCGCGACCAGGATGCGAGGCGAACGGGTTGCGGTCAGCGCAGCGGACTGCGCCGTAGCCTTGAAGACCGGGGCTACCTGGGCATGTCGCCGACGACGTCGGCAGGCATTTCGGATGTGGGTGTGCCGGTCGGACCGTCAGCCGTCAGCATGTCCATGGCAGACAACAAGGCGTCGCCCTCGATTGGTCCCTGCAGCAGGATGGCCTGGCCCGTCTCGCGATCAAGCAGACGCAGTGACGGTGTGGCGGTAACGCCGCTCTTGGTGGCTTCCGCGGCCTGGGCGCGGATAGCGGCACTGGACCTTTCGCTTGACATGCACTGCTCGATGGCTGGCGTCGATTCGGGGTAGCGCAAGCCATCCGGCAAGCCCAGGCCGTCGCTGCGCGTGTGGGCATAGACCCATTCGACCGCCTGCCAGAACGCGGCATGCCCGCCAGCTTCGGCTGCGCATTCGGCCAGACGTGCCTCGGCCGACGCGGCCGGCTCGTGCGCGGCTAGCGGCTGGTGGTGCCATTGCAGCGCCACGTCGGCGTTGGTGCCCACCCACCGTTTGAGCTGCGGAAAATATTCCCGGCAGAACGGGCACTCCAGGTCGGCATAGAGCGTCAGCGTGAAACGGCCTTTGGGGTTGCCCATTAGCCAGGGCGGCCCGGCCACCGGTGCCATGCTGACCGGCGTGGGCGGCTGCGGCGGGGATTCGCCGGGCGACCTCGGCACAAGCCAGATCAGCAGCAGCGCGACCAGCACAGCAACCAATGCCCAGGGCCAGCGGGGCCGCCCGTTGCGGCGGCGGAACGCCTGGACCTGCATCGGAATGGAAGGACGTTTCTGTTCCATGGCGTTCTCCGTCTTACGACAGTTCCAAGGCCGGCGACTCGATGCCGCGCGCCTGGTCGATCTTCTCGGCCACCTTGAAGGCCGCTTCCAGTTCGGTGCAGCCGTAGTGCTGCATGAGCTGGTAGCGCTCGGCCTTCTCTTCGGGTTCGGTCTGCGCCAACGCCAAGTACAGGCTGGGCGGCACGGCACGGAACAGCACTTCCATGCTCTTGGAAAGGATGACGCCCTCGGTGAACTTGCCCGCTTCTTTGCGCGCCGAGAGCATCAGCGCTTTCTGCGCGGGCGAGAGTTCGCGGAAGCGTGCAATCTTCTCGACCTCATCGGGCGGCATCGACAGGCAGATCCACCACTCAATCATGTTGAGCATGGGCTCCGCGGCACGCGGCAGATCGTCGATATTTTGTGTAGCCAGCCAGAACCAGGCCCCTAGCTTGCGCCACATTTTTGTAATTTTTACAACGTAGGGCGCGAGCAGCGGGTTCTTCGTGATGATGTGGCCTTCGTCGGTCACATTGATGATCGGACGGCCCAGGTACTGGTCGCGCTCGGCGATGTTGTTCACCGTGCTGATCAGGCTGATGTAGGCGATGGAGAGCTGCGCGTTGTAGCCCTCCCGGGCATAGGTCGCGAGATCCACCAGCGTGATGTCGGCCTCGGGCCACGGCGTGCCATCGCGATCGAACATCTCGCCGTCCGTGCCTTGGCAGAACATGTCCATCGCGTCCGCCATCTCCAGCAGCCGCACGCGCCGCATCTCGGGCAGCGTCGGGTCCTGGCCGCGCGTGCGCAGCGCGTTGCGCACGTCGCGCGTGAGCACCGTGCGTTTCTCGGCCACGCAGTGTTCGGCGGCATCGAGGATGCACTGGCGGATCAGCGAGCGATCGGCCCGCGTCATCCGGGCTTCTTCCTTGTCCTCGCCGCCTGTGATCATCAGCCGTGCCGTGATCTCCAGTTCACCCAGCACGTCGCGCTGCTCGTCCTCCTCCATGACCGAGGAATCGGCTGGCAATTCTTCATCCAGTGCATCGGCATCAAGCGTCTGCACGTTGCTGGGCGTTTCGATCAGCCGGCGAGCGTCGGCGAACGGCGCCAGGCTGATGCCTGAGCCAGGAGCCAGCTTGACCCGGTTTACGGTCAGACCCAGGCGCTTGGCGAAGTCGCTGAACAAGCCGAAGCTGTTGCCGGCTTCCACGATGAACAGCCGCGGCCGGTAGATGGCCGTGACCTGATTCAAGAGGTTGTTGAGCGTTGCGCTCTTGCCCGAGCCGGTGGGGCCGAATAGGAACAGATGGGCGTTCATCTGCCTGTCCAAGCGGTTCAGCGGATCAAACGTGATCGGCCCGCCACCGCGGTTGAAGAACGTGTTGCCCGGATGGCCCGTACCCTGGCTGCGTCCCCACGCCGGCGAGAGATTCGCCACATGCTGGGCGAACATCAGTTGGGTGAACCAGTTCCGCCGATCCTGCGCAGGGTTGTAGCAGCACGGTAGCCAGCGCAGGTAGCTGTTGAGCGGCGCAACTTCATCGTCCTCGCGCACGGGCTGCAACCCCGCGTTGAGCATCACGTTGGCGAGGTCCAGGCCGCGCCTGTCAAGCTCGGCTTCGTCGCGCCCGCGCAGATAGAAGGCCAGCGTGCCGCGGTAGAGCTTGTGCGCGCTGCCGATGAGCGAGCGCGCCTCCTGCACATCCTTGAGCGTCTGCTCCGATGCCAGTGTTTCGCCGACAGCCTTCTTCGCCAGGTGATTCAGGTGCGATTCGAGGATGTCCTGGGGCGTCGCCACCATGGTCAGACACATCGTGGTGTCTTCGGGCATCTGATCGAAAAGCGTGTTGATCGCATCGCCCTTGCGGGTTTCGCCAGTCAGGTGTCCCGTACCGGGCGGCATGCGTAGTCGGTCGGTGACCAGCACACGGTGCGGCATGCCGTCGAAGTACCAGGTACCGTGCCCGGCATCGGAGCGAGGCTGACCGAAGAACAGCCGTTGGCTGAAATCCCGACCACTCGCCAGCTCGATCTCGCCTTCCTCCACCTCGTCGGGATAGCGGGCCAGCGCATAGAAGCGCTCTCGATTCTCAGCGCTTGGCCCGAGCATCGTTGGGCGTGGGTTGAACCACCGCAGCAACCAGTCGTGAACATCGGCCGCGACCATGCGCCGGGCCTGGATGCCGGCGTTCGCCAGGCCGCCGCAAAGGCGATCGCAGACGATGTTCAGCATTTGCTCGGGTGTCTGGCCACGGCGGTTCGCCTGGCCGGTGGCCCGGCGATAGACCACCATGCGCACGCGCCGCGTCTGGCCGCGCCAGCGCAACCGCGTGACCACCGTGTCCTCGAACAGGCCGCCGGGCTTGGCCACCGCGCGCAGGTGGTGGCCGAAGAAGCGAAGATAGAACTCGGTGAAGGCTGTGCCGCGAGCGCGCGGCTGCACGTAGTTGCGCAGGGTCTGCATGTACTGGTCGAAGCTGGGTTCGTCCTGGGCGTAGAGCTGGAGCACCCAGGGGTTCTCGTCCAGCTCATCGAACGAATCCTGGAGCGCGTTTTCGAGCGCATCGCGGGCATGCGCGAGCCAGCCAGGCTCCCGACCTTCGGTGCCCAGCGGGACCAGCTCGTAGAAGGCTGCGACCGATTGCCCGTCCTCCAGCAGCATGGACTTCGACGGCGGCAGGAACTCCACCCACGGCAGCAGCTCCGCGAACGACTGCGCGACGTCGTACAGCGCCTGCTCGTCCGCCACGGTCGCCGGCTTGCGGCCCTGGATCGTCGCTCCGGGTTCGGCGATGCCGGCTTGGCGCAACGCCTCGACGTGGCGCTGCCAGCCGTCCGGCTGCTCGTCATTGCCACCATCGGATGCAGCCAGCTTCGGCCAAGGGAGTTTCCAGCGCATCAGTAGTCCTCCACGCGCTCGCCCGGCATGGCGTACTGCACGCGCTGGTACAGGGGGAAGACTGTCGTGTAGCCCGGAACAGGCACGGGGTCGGTACCCGCCAGGTGCGGGTACACATACATGACAAGATCGGGGTTCGGGAGGCGGTGGAACTGGCGATAGACCTCGTTTCGCGCCGTGCGCGTGTAGCGCATCTGTTCGGCGGGCGCGGCCTCCACGTCGGCCTCGGTCAGCGGCCGGCGCAGGCTCTGGCGTGCATCGAGCAATTGCCTGCGCGCCACCTGGCCGGCGCCACCGCTGCCGTCGCCGGCGTTCTGCTGCCAGATGTCCATCATCGTGCTGTCGCCGTGCGGGAGCAGCTTTTCCTTGCTGGTGGCACAGCCGCCGAGCACCGCGACGGCGAGGGCCAGCGCCAGGCCCTTATTCAAGTTCGAGAGCATGGCTTTCTCCTGCGCGGTGATCGACCTTGCGGCCTTCGGGATCGAAGTCGATGGCAAGCGGCTTTTCGAGGTGGACGGCGACCTTCGCGCCGGGCTGGACATAGACGGCGGCGAAGGCCTGGCCGTATAGCTTGTTCACCCAGTCGGCCATGTCGCGCACGCCACCGGCCAGGATGCGGCCCACGGCTTCATTGCCCGAGATGCCGACGCTCCCGATGGAGCCGTCGGCGCCGACGTAGGACATCTGGCCGCTGTCGCTGTCGATCAGCGAAGCGACGCCGGCACCGGCGGCGGTAATCAGGGCTTGCGAGCCGAGGTACTGCTGGGCGTTGCTGCGCCGCTCCCCGCTGACGCAGGGAATGCCGTATGGGTCGCTGATCCAGCCCAGGCCGTCTCGCTGCTGGTTGTTCTGCTGGTTGCCGTCGCGGTCTTCGGGGATGGTGCGGATCGTGCCGTCGTGGAAGACGAAGGTGATGCTGCGCACCTGGCCGCGCACGCACGAGAGCGTCCAATCTCCCGATGCGGTGCCGCTGAACACGGCACCGGCCACGTCGGGAATGTCGATGCCATTGGCGGTCAGGTTGTCCGGTCCGACCAACACCTTGAAGGGGTATGGATCGTTAACGGTTCCGTCGATCGGCACGCGGCCGATCAGCGCCGTCATCGCCACCGACCCCATCAGCGTCGAATTGGTCGGTACGGTATAGACCGCCTTGGCGCTCTTGACGCCTGCTGCGCGTGCGCCCGCGTTCGCCACGGTTTCCGCCGTGGTTTCCAACGTGCTCTGCGCGGGGCCGAAGCTCGTCGGGAAGCTCATGCCGCTACCCGTGCCACGACTGCTGTTCCGCCCCTCGGCCTTCCTCGCATCGTCGGGTTCGACCCATCGCACGCCGCCTTCCATGCCGGCCTCGTCGCCGTCGCGCAGCCCCAGACCCACCGGCAGGTCGGCATGGCCGCCGCCACGTCCGCCGATACTGTCCAGACGCCGCTGCAGGTCGGCAAGCAACCCTTCGGTCTGCTGGCGCGCGCTGGCTGCCTGCTCTTGGTCGCGACGCAGGTTGGTACGCTCGGAGTCGAGGGCCGAATTGATGCGCTGATCAATGGAGTTCTCGCGCTGGCGCAGTCGCTGGTTTTCTTCGCGCTGGGATTTGTTGTCCGAGAGCGCGGTCTGAAGCTCGGTGCGCAACTGCTTCACTTGGGCAACGAGCGTCGCCACGGTGTCGCGCGGGGTATCGCCCTCGATGCCCAACGCCTTCATTTCCGCTGGCGTGAGCTTGGCACCGGCATCCGCGGCCGGTGGCGCCGAACTGCTGCCACCCGAGAACAGCCGGATGGCAACGAACAGCACCAGCAAGGCAACCGGGACCATCAGCCACTTCAGGAGTCCATTACTGCGCATGGCGGGCCTCCTTGCGGTCTTCCGGTTGCGGGAGATGCACGGCCGGGTCGAAGCGGTTGATCGCCGGTAGCAGCGATTGCGCCAGGCCGCGCCCGCGCGTCACCAGGTACAGGACGGTCGTGTCCTCGGGCGTGCCACGCGGGCCAAGTGCCTCGTGTTGGAAGGTGGCGGTGAGGAAATCGCCTTGCAGGATGCGCGGATCGAGAGTGATCCAGCCGCTGCTGTTGTTGGTCAGTCGCACGGCAGTGACCCACTGGTCTTCCAGACGCCACGACGCGAGCGCGACCGCGCGCACGGGCAGCGTCGGCATCAGCGTGCCGAGGTCGAGGTCACGACGCAGGTTCACCCGCATGACGCCGGGCAACGGCTCCACAGTGCGCAGCGGAGCGTAGAGGTTCTGCGCGGCGAAGCGCGTCAGGACAACCGGCACCGGGGTCTCGCGTCGCGCCGCCCGCGCACCTGCCTGGTCCTGGGCGCGCGCCGGAGCTTCGTTGTCATCGCCGGGCTGATCGCCATAGCGCGCCGGGGTGCTGTTGCCCTCGACGATGCGCACTGGTTCCAGCTCGGCTTCGCCGTCCTTGGCTGGCTCCGCCGCAATGTCCAGCAGGATCAGCGCGCCCGTGTCGGCGTCCTGCAATTGCAGCCGCGTGGGCTCGATCGGCTCGCTGGCGCGCAGGTACACCGCGCCGCCCGCGCTCTGCACCCGTAGGCGCTCGCCGACGCCCGAGGGTACGCCCACGCGGACGTTGCGGTCGATGAACACGATACGCTCCTGGCCGACCTTCAGCGGCACCGCCAACGGCATACGTTCCCAGCGCAGGATCTCCACCGCCTGGACAGCAGGAGCCGCGGCCACGGCCAACAGCCCCAGCAGCGTGAGTACAGGATGCTTCATGGGGTTTCTCCTTGGGGCGCTTGCGGAGACAGGCCACCAGACGCCGGGCGCGTCGGCTCCGGCGTGCTGATGCGCTGGGGCGCGCCCTCATAGCAGTCGAGCGCCAGGCCGAACGGGTTGCGGGCAGGATCGACGTCCACCCGCGTGACCTTCACGGGATAGCGCACCAGAGCGCGCTTGACTTGCTCGGCGCCGTAGTACTCGTCGGCGGTGATGTCCAGCGTCACTACCCAGTCGCGGTCGGAAACCACGCGCACGCGGGCCGTGGGGTCGTCGCCGTAGCCGCGGCCGGGGATTTCGTAGATGCCGCGCACGCGCTGGCGCAACTCGCCCGTGCTGCGGCGGTAGTCGTAGTCCGCGCGCAGGAAGGCCTGGCAGGATGGGGTGAGGTACGGCGAGAGCGTGTGGAGGTTGCGCGCGTAGTCCTCTTCGCCATTCGTCGGCCAGCGGTTGAGCGTCTGGAACACGTAGAACGTGAACGCATAGACCGATTCGGGCGGCACTTCCCACCACTTCCTGGTACTGCCGGAGCGCAGGTCAGGCGGAACGTGGATGGTCAGATCGCGGGGAGCGCTCCACCAGCCGCCACCCATGACCAGGGCGACGATGATCAGGGCGCCAGCACCCAGGCGAAGCGTCTTGATGTGCGCCTGCAGGTGGGTGATCTCGTTCTTGAAGCGGCTCATCGTGCGCTCCTTCGGGTGGTCCAGAAGCCGGAGCGCGAGATCAGCACATGGCCGCCTACCCAGCCCGCCATCAGCGGATGGCGTGTGGCAATGCGCCATTGCAGTTGCCGATACAGCCAGGTGTCGGGACGCCCGCGCTTGAGGCGGCGAAGAATGCCGCCGCCGATGAACACGCCGAAGGCCACGCCCAGGACGACGAACGTGGGTGCTAGCGCGATCGTGCGGAACACCCACGACAGCGGTGCGCCGACCAGCAGACCGGCGGCGCCGGACAGGCCGCAGCAGATCCACAACTCGTCGGCGGTGAGACCGCGCACCACAACGGGATGTCGATTGAGCCGGTGCGGAAGGAACGTGACCGTCCCGTCCGCACGGACGTGCTGCTGCTCGGACATACCGGCCTCGCTTACAGGATGCCGGTGGCTTCGGTGAGCAGCCAGATGCCGATCACGAGCAAGACGGCGCCGATGGCGACCGTGAGGCCGAACTGGCCCCACGTCTTGCGGCCTGTGTGGATTTCCGCGTAGGTCCCGTAGGCGTGGTAGCACACGCCGATGAACATGGACGCCACCACCAGCAGAGCCACGAGCATGATGATGTCGTAGCCGTAGTTGCGGATCGTTTCCATGATGCCGTTGCCTGTGCCGCGGGTCGGGTTCTCCAACTGCGGCAGACCCTGCGCGAACGACAGGGCGGGCAGCGCTGCGGTGCCCAGGGCCACGGTGGCGCGCTGGGCAAGACGGGAAGTGAGGATGCAGTTTTGCATGGTCATGCCTTTCAGGTCAGGAGAGGAGGAAGAAAGTCAGGACGAGGTACATCGCGACGAATCGGATGCAGACGCCGAGGAACTGGCGCTGGTTGAGGCGGCTTTCGGACCACCCCACGTAGGCCGTTCGCATGGCCCAGACGCCCCAGACGAGCAGGACCGCGAACACGACGCCGACCAGGACGGTCGCCATCGCTGAAGGCGCGATGCCGCTGTTGGCTTGAAATGCCGAGACCTGGGCGCCGTTCATGGCTTGCCCTCCGTGGTCGTCGGCGGTGATGGCGGGACGACCCGCTCCGTGCGGTAGTCGCCGATCAGTTCGGAGGCGTCGCGCGGCTGGGCGCGCGACGGTGTGAGATGGGCCTGGATGCCGGCGCGCACGCGCGCCAGGTCAGCCAGCAGCCTCGGGTAATCGAAGTGGTAGCGCTCGCCCGGCTGGATGGGGGCATGCGTAGCGCTGTCGGCGACGGTGCGCTCCAGCGCGTCGAGCTGGCGCAGCGCTGCGACCAACTCCTGACGCTGCGCCGGGGACTCGGCCAACGCCATCGAGGACTGACCCAGTACAAGGGCCGTCACGAGAAAAGTGGGCACGCCGCGATGCGCGGCGCGCAGCCAGATCGGAGCCAACATCGCGCCATTCCTGTGTGATCAGCAATGGCTAGATCGTGGAGATCGGGGCTGTTTCAGGCCGCAAACAATAGGAACCTGCAGATGACCGGATTGATCTGCTAGAGGTACTTCTTGAAGCTGCCCGCAGTCAGGCTCACGGCCAGTCCCAGCAAGGCGGCGCTCGGCAACAGGATCAGCAATGGATGCACCGAGATCGGCAGCGCCAGGTACGTGATCCACGGCAGCACGGCCAGCGGCATGAGGCTGGCTTTTGCACGGTGGTAGATGAACCCGGATTCGCGGCCCGCGCCGAACCTGCGCACGTCGCGTCGCACCAGACCGTCAATCAGACCGACGAAGGCGGCCGTGAAGATCAGTGGCAGCGTGAGCACCAGGACCAGCAGGCGCACTAGGAAGGTCAGCGTCGTGAAGGCTGCGGCGATGAGGTAGCTCTCGGCCCAGACATAGACTTGGCTGATGTAGTAGCGGAAGTTGCGCGCCTGCTCGTGGCTGGGCGCGCGGACGCGCTCGGCGGTCTGGCTCATGCGCGCCAGCAGCCCCGAGCGAACGAACACCCATTCGTAGCCTGTATCCACCAACTCGTGCGCCGTGCGCCCTGGCTCCTGCACGACCACGCTGCGCGTGAAGTGGCTGGACAGGTGCCCAAGCTCGTACTGCAACATCTGCTGGGAATGGCGCCAGCCCTGATCCTTCCAGAACAGGTGCATGCCGACGCACTCCACCACGATCGAGAACAGCAGCGAGCCAATCAATACCCCGAGCAGGCGAAATGGCAAGGTGATGGTGCCGACGATCAGACCCTGGCGCTGGTTCTGCTCCCGCTGCGCGGTCGAGGCGGCGTCCTTCATGGCGCGGCCTCGTCGGTACTGTGGTCGGTGTCGGTGGCCACCGCAGCAGGCTCGGCTGGAGCAGCATCGTCCAGCAGGTCATCGGGCAAGGCCGCATCCTGCAAGGCAGGGGAGCTGGTGAAATCCCACCACTGCGTGGCCTCGCTGTAGCTCTGGCGCATGTATCCGGCCAGTTGCTGCAGATCCGCCGGCATCACTTCATCCGGGTCTGGTGTCGGCAGCGGCATGCGAACCTTCCAAAGCTGGCCGCCTTGCAGCAGCGCGAAGCACTGGCCTTTTGGCAGGCCGACTACGTGCGATGGCTCGATCATCGGCACGCTGGACATGCTGATGCGGTCCTGGGTGTTCGACGTGAAATCCGTCGCGCCACGGATGTCCGAGCTATCGGTCGCCCCGGAGACGATGGTGGTGGTATAGACCTCGACCTTCGGCAACTGCCGCGTCAGCAGTTCGGCGGTGGCCGTCTCGCGCACGCGCAGCATGAACAGGTTGTTGAAGTTGCCGATCACCTGGCCAGCTTTCGCGCGGTTGCCGATGCGGGCCTCGATATCCGAGAGGGTCTGTGTGTACGCCGTGACCTGTAGCCCGGCACCGCCGCCCTTGTTGATCAGGGGCACGAATTCGTCACCCATGAGTTCATTGAATTCGTCCGCATGGACATTGATCGGCACGCGCGTGCCAGCGGATGCGCCCGGCAGGCCATCGTCGATCCCGTGCTTGTAGATATGGCCCGCGACCGAAACCAGGTCGGAGAACATGGAGTTGCCGACCGCTGCGGCAACCTCGGCGTCGGACAGCGCGTCCAGTCCCACATAGACGATGGCGCGCTTCCTGATGACTTGCATCCAATCGAAGATCGGGCGCGGGTCGGTCAGGTCGGAGTAATTCGGGGCCAGGAGCTGGGCGATCTTGCCGCTGGTGAGCTTTTCCAGCAGCGGCAGCAACGATGCGACGATCTTGTCGAAGTAGGTCTTGTCGTACCGAACTGCCGAGCGCAAGCCGTCGAGCACCGGGTCGTAGTTGCGCGCCTGGGAAAGGTACTGCTCCAGCGCGACCACGCGCTTCTCGCGCCCGATCATGTTGCGCGGGATGTTCTTCTCGTTGAGCTTGGCCTCGATCTGGACGATCACCTCCCAGGCCTTGGGCTCGGTCTTGGCGAAGTAGTGCTGGGCGTACTCGATAAACAGTGCGTCGATGTTGATGACGTGCCGCTGGATCAGCATGTAGTCCGGGCGCTGCCCCAGTTCCACCAAAGCGCGGGCAATGATGTTGACGAAGCGCCACGCGAACTCCCGGAAGGCCGCGCTGTTGCCTTCACCGGAGAGTTGCCCTGCGATACGGGTGGCGACTTCCGAGATGCGACCGAAGCGTCCTACCGCGTTGTAGCGGGCGCTGATTTCCGGCCAACCGAGGTGGAAGATGTAGAACTCGCCTTCACGGCCTGCGCGCTGGGCTTCGACGTACATCCGCTTC
This sequence comes from Pseudomonas sp. 382, assembly GCF_002759075.1. Classification (NCBI taxonomy): domain Bacteria; kingdom Pseudomonadati; phylum Pseudomonadota; class Gammaproteobacteria; order Pseudomonadales; family Pseudomonadaceae; genus Pseudomonas; species Pseudomonas sp. 382. Next base: position 56,136 of record NZ_PEMX01000028.1, on the reverse strand, counting down.
AGGAGATCCGCGTCGCCCTTGGGATCGATAACGATCACGACCTCGTGCTCGCCGGCAGCGTTCTTGCGACGGATGTCCTGAGTCACAAACAGCTCGGCCAGCCGCGTCTTGCCCACGCGCGTCGTGCCCAGCACCAGCGAATGTCCGACGCGCTCACCCAGCGGCAGGCTGACGTCCACCTCGTCGGGTTCGATGCCATGCAGCCGCGGCAGGCCACCTACAGGTGGCAGCGGGCGCACAGGGTTGAACGGAACGTCCCAGCCCGTGAGAGCGGAGAGCCGGGACAGCGGGAACGGCGCAAACTCCAGCCGTTCCTCCAGCCGACGCGCCAGGCGATAGGCCGGTGTCGGCTCCGCGTAGCGGCGAAACTCCGGCCGGTATGTCTGCATGAGCCTATGGGTGTGCTTCTGCTCCCACAGGAATCCGCGCCCGATGAAAAGCCGCTGCTGGCTGACGGGCACATCCTTGCTCGTCATCACGTAACGCGGCAGGCGGCGGATGTTGCGCCTATAACGCAGGATGACGCGAGCGTCGCGGTAGCGGATCGCGCCGTAGGCGCCGAACGCCAGGGCGCTGCCGACGCCCATGGCCGGACTCAGCGCGAGCGACCACGGGGCCACCAGGGACAGAAACGCGGCGCCTGCACACGCTGCGACGGTGTATAGCTCCACCGCTGGGCGTAGCAGAACCTCGACCGGCTGTTTCCCCGACATGGCTTCATTGCTCGATGCCGGTGGCCGTGATCAGCGCCGGGTAATGCCGCAGGCCTAGGCGATCGGCCAGGTCGTCTCCGGCTACGGGCGCGAGCGGCACGCCCGGCACCAGGGCACGCAGCCCTGCCAGGCCCTGCGCGGTCTCGACATTGACCACTAGGCCGACCGCGCCGCGTTCGCGCAAAGCAACGCCGCGGCGCTGCAACCAGGCCCGGGAGGCGTCGTCGTCGCCGATGACCACGAACGGCCGCAGGCCGGGCGCTTCGATCACGCGCCGAGCGACGGTGCCAGGCGTGAGTTTGGTGCTGCGCACCGGCAGCATCGCTGCCTCGTCCGCGGGTGTGGCGGGAACCTGTGGCGTCGGAATGGGCGGCCGGGCCGGGACATCGGCGCGCGGCTGGAGGTTGAGGGCCTCGTAGTACGGCAGCGCCGACGTGCCACCGCGATCTTCGACCACGATCAGCGGATCGCCGGCACGCGATGCCAGCGGCAGACCCGCCAGCAGCACAAGCAGGCCCCGCAGGGCCAGATGGGATTTCGTCATGGGGAAGTCTCCTGGCGCGTGGCGAGCACCGCGGCGTTTGGGCGTGCGCCCTGCACACGCGCGAGATGGCGCGACACGCTGCGCCGGTAGCGGGCGGCGGGCTCGCCGCCCGCAGGACGGTGGTAGCGGCCGATCGCCAACAGCCAGTCTTCGCCGGACGTGTGCTGCTCCTTCAGGATCTCAGCGGCGATGGCGAGGTTGCGGTACGGGTCAAGCAGGTCGCACGCGGTGCTGTAGCGCTGCTGGTGGTAGCCGAGGTTGATCTGCCCAAGGCCCGCGTCGATGCGCGTATGAGGCGTCGAGCGCATCGCCCGCTGCAAACCCGCGCAGGCGTCGGCTCGGGTCGTGTAGCGGCGCGACTGGCCGGCGACATTGAGGGACCACGGCCACGGGACGATGCGCCCGTTGCGCCGAACACCGCTCTCCTGCAAGGCCACGGCGAAGAGCACGGTCGAGGGGATGCCCGCCCGCTGTGCGGCGAGTTGGTAGGCCGGTGGTGGAACCTCCTGGGCATGGACGGCGCAGGCGCACAGGCCGGTAGCAAGCACCAGTGCGCGCAGGAGCTGCGAGACGGAGGTGGCCGCTACGGCTGACGCTGCCATTGGCCGTTCACCTCGCGCACAGCCGCGGGCAAGTCACCGGGCAGGCCCAGCGACAGCCAGCGGCCGCCGTCGTGGTTGAGGGTAATGCTGCCGCTGCGCACGCGCGCCGGGTCGATCTGCGCGCGCTTGGCCCAGTCGCGGATGCGTGCATCGTCCTGGCGGCTGCCCACCATATACAGGTCGAACTCGGCACCCGAGGATTGCAGGCGCTGCACGAGCTGCCCACAGGCCGCGCAGCCGTCCTTGACGAACACCGCCATTCGGCCGCTGCCGCGCGCGGTGCCGGCGCCCGGCCCGTCGTCGGGCAGGTTCACGCGCTGCATGCCGGGGTTCAGGCGCTGCCAGGCTTCGTCGTAGGCGCGTTGGTAGGCGAGCAACTTCTCGACGCGGCGTGCTTCGATTTGCACCTGCAGCTCTGCATAGCGCCGCCGTTCTTCGTCGGTCCGTGCCTCGATGCCTAGGGCAGACAGCGGGTCCAGGTTGGGCGAGTAGATTCCCAGCGGCCCATCCATCAGCTCGCGGTAACGCACCCATTCCTGGGGTTGGAGGCCCCAGTTGCTTGCTACTCGGTCGTCCAGGACGCGGGCGGCCAGCGGGCGCTCCTGGCTCTGCGCATTGCGGGCCGGGGCGGTGGCCGGCTGCTGCGCCCAGGCGGGCAACTGGGCGGATGCCAGCAGGAGCGCGAAAAGGATGATCGACGGCTGCATGTGGTGTGCTCCGGTCAGGGAATCGCCACGCGACGGGTCTGGTCGCCGGCTTGGAACACCGCGGCGCTGCCATCGATTGCCTGCAAGCGCCATGGGCCGACCGCATCACCGGGCAGCAGCACCTGAAGCTGGTCGGGCGTGAAGTCCCCACTGCTCGGCGCGACGGACACGCTGCGCTGGCCGGCGCGCAGTTCGGCGCCGACGATGCGGAACGGCAATGGCGGCGGTTCAGACTTGGCGGCGGGCTTGCTCGATGTGCGCGGCTGGACGGGGGCTGCTGCACGCGCGGCGGTCTGGCGCGTCTTGATCTGCTCGATCTCCGCGCGCAGCGCCTGAAGGTCGTCGGCGGCTGCGTAGCCGCTCAGTGTTTTCTCAACCTGGGAAGCGCGTGCTTCCAGGATTTGGCGGGTGTCTTTGAGGTCCGCCGCCGTTGCGACGGCCGGACGCTGCTGGATGGTCTCGATGGCCTCGGCCAGGGCCACCGCCTGCGCTTCGAGGCGTTGCAGACGGGAATCGAGCCGTTCCTGGTCGGCCTGGTCGCTCATCGCCTGGTAGCCGAGGGCCACGATGACGCTTAGACCGAGCAGCCAGAGCCAGAGCATGCTTTGCACCACCACGGCGGCGGTCGGGCGACGCGAAGATTGCGGAGCGTTCACGGCTGGCCTCCTGGAGTGGAAGGCATCAGCGGGAAGGTCTGCACCGCATCGGCGGCGGTCGGTTCGGGCATGGGTTCGGCGGCCACGCTGTCGCCGGGCCGCTCGAAGCAAATCTGTCGTGCGCGGTCATCCGCGTGCAGTTCCCAGGCCGGACCAGCCAGGGTGAGCAGCGCATCGCGCAAGGTCATGGGACCGAGATGCAGGTGCGCCGCCGGGAGCGGCAGCTCATACAGCTCGATCACGGCATGCGCCGTTTGGCACAGGCTGTAGCCGCTGCGCTTGAGCACATGCCGCAGCCCATCGCCGACCGTGGCGCGGGCATCCTCGGGCATCGACACGTCGATGGTCTGCAACAGCAGGTCGCGCTGCGCCGCTGTAGGGGCCAGTTCGACCAGCGTGTAGCGGGCGTAGCGCACGACCGGGATGTACTCGGGCGCTTCGGGTTCGGGCGCGGCCGAGACTTCCTCGATGGTGTCGGGCGCGACCGGCGCAGTCGTCGTCGCGCAGCCACCGGCCAGCACCGACCAAAGCAGGCCGAAAAATCCCGCCAGCAGGCGGCGTTCGGGATGGTGAAACCAGGGTGGAGAGGGGCACATAGCTCGGCGTCCTGAAACATCGAGCCCTCACCATCGCCGCTCGGGCTACGAGCGGCAGCAAACAATGCGAACCAGACAGCGCCCGATTTGCCGGCAGCGCCTTCACCAAAGAAAGGCCCCAAGTTGGGGCCTGTGAAAATGGGTCTCTTATTTCTCGTCGTCGATGCCCATGCGCTCACGCATTTCGGCGAGGAACGCCTCGGGGGCCATCAGACCATAGCGTGCCAGGCGCACAGGGATGTCCTCCGCATCGAGGTTCCCATCTTCGATGCGCTGCCGCAGGAAATCCGCAATCTCGGCTTCCAGCTTCCGTTGGGTGTCGATGGCTTCGGACGGTTGGGTGTTGGTATTCATGGAAATCTCCTTGGGATGAAAAAAGCGCAGCCACGTCCACGGAGAACGTGGGCGTGGCTGCAAGGTGGGAACAACAGAAATGCCGGCGGCGCTAGGCCGGCTTGTGGCGTGGGAATCAGGCGGCGACCAGTTGCCGGGCCAGTGCGACCTCGACGGAATCACCATCCTGGTTCAGGACATCCAGCCCCGATTCGGGTACATCGCCCGAGGTGGACTGCGAGACCATGATCTTCTTGGCCATCAGTTCGAGGCATGTCATCTGCGAGGAACCGGCGTAGCCGAGATAGATCACGCGCACGGGGTGCTTCTGCCCGATGCGCCAGGAGCGGCGGGCCGCCTGCTGGAGCGAGTACACGTTGTAGCCCGACTGCATGAACACGATTGTCGGGAAATCCAACAGGTCCAATCCCGTCTTGACCAACTCGGGGTTGGTGATGAGCACGTCGATGCCACGATCCAGTTGCTCGGCAATCCAGTCCTCGCGGCGGCTTGCATCCACGCTCGCGCGCAGCACCGCCACCTTGAAACCTTCCTGCTCCAGCAGTACCTTCAGGCGCGACGTGGTGTCGCGCGTGCCGGTATAGACCGTGTAGGCGAGGACCTTGCGGCCCTGCGCCTTCTCCTGTTTGCAGATATCGATCAGCTCACGCTCCTTGGGGCTGATCTCGAACTCGTTGAACTGAGCCGGGACGAACGCCAAGGTGTTGCGCGTGCGCGGATGCACCACGGTTTCCGACCGGAAGCAGCAATCCGGCCAGGCCAGCAGCACGTTGAGGACCACACCCAGCAGAGTCGTATCGCGTCGCGCCAGAGCCTGTTTCAGCTCCGCGGTCAGCCGGCCCGCCAGATCGCGGTAGGCCGCGGCTTGCGCCGTGTCCATCGCGACTTCGCGGAACTCTTCGTCATACGGCGGCAGGACGTTGCCGCCGATGTCCTTGAGCTTGAGGAAGATCGTGAACGGCAGGATGCAGCGCAAGACGCCCTTGGGGCCGAAGCCCGGGGCTTTGACCGTGCGCACCGATACCTTGGTGCCCTTGGCCGTCTTGTGCGCCGTGCCGGCGCTCTCGGAGTAGATGTCCTTCAAGACCCCGTGATCGCGCATGAACGCCATCGCGGCCGAGGTCATGCTGCCGCTCGTGGTCGGGCGGTAGCCGTCTTCGATCATCCGCCCGGGAAGGGCTCGGAACAGCAGGTAGAACAGGTCGTCCCCGTAGCCGCCCATCAACGTGCCGGTCAGCAGCAAGGTTTTGCGAGCCTTCGCCGCCAGCACGCCCATGGCTTGGCCCTGGGCACTGCCGCCGTTCTTGTACTCGTGTGCCTCGTCGGCGATGAGCAGGTCGAACGTGCCTTGCGGCAGGTATCTCTTGATGAACTCGGACGGCTGATAGCCGCCCTCGCCAAACCCGAACTCCATGTTGGCCATCGCGCGTTCCATGCGCGTGGCCTGACGGTCGGAGAACACCAGTTCGCCGTTGCCGTCCATGAGGTTGATGAACTCATGGATGTTGTCGCCGAGCATCGAGGCCAGGAAGCCGTCGCCGAACTTCTGCATCAGCTTCTGCGCGGTGACTTCCCCGATGGTCGGGATGCGCTTCAAGGCTTTGAGGACGGCCGAGGACTGATCGCTGCCGGACAGGCTTCTCGGGCGGATCAGCGTCCACAGGGGGGCGGCGCAGTGGCAGCACTTCCTGCGGGATTCCTCGGCTTCGAGTTCGACCGGGTTGACCGGCTCGCCGTCGAGATCGGTGATGACCGTGCCGCAGTCCGGGCACGCTGCCACGTTGCCGTGGCGGGTACGCCGCTGAGTGAAGACAGGCTTCCAGTGGAACCCCATCCGCATCCTGACGCGCCCCAGGACAAAGAACTCCTGGCCCGTGGGCTGCACGCCCAACTGCTCGCGTAGCTTGATGAGCTTGACCAAGGTATCGGGGCCGTTGAGCACCCACACCTTGGCGCCTGCTACCGTCTCCTGGATCCCGCGCCGCCACTTGTAAACAAGGTGCGGCGGCGAAAGAACCAAGGTGCGGCGGTAGCCTTCGGCGTTGAGCACGGCGGCCGTGGCGATGCCGACGGTCGTCTTGCCGCAGCCCATTTCGCCATTGACGATCGCGGCATGTTCGCCACGGTCAATCAGCAGCTCGGCGGCGGCATGGACGACTTCGGCCTGGGCCTGGAACAGCTTGCGCTTGAGGCTGGCGACGATGAGCTGGCGATGTGCCTGCGGTTGGCCGGTATAGACCGGCGGATTAGCGCTGTTGAGGGCGTCGAGCAGTTCGTCGCCGAACTCGCCGACGAAATCCTGAAGGCTCAGGGTCAGAGGGGAAGATTCCGCATCGAGCAGTTCGCCCTGTACGGGCGCGGCTTCAGCGGCATTGGTTTCGAGATCGAGGGACATGGTGATGCTCCAAAGAAAATGGGGCATGCACCACCCCCAGTGGGGCAGTGGCATGCCCCGTGGTGGGAAGTAAATCGGCGCGTGGCCGAAGGTGGTTGAAGGTGCTGGCCTGGATGGCCAGCGGGTGAACCGTGCTCAGTCCTCGGACGGCAGAACGATGACGGTGGCGCGGCGCTCCGCGTCGGTAACGATGCGAATGGCCAGCCCCGGGTGGATCACGTAGTGCGATGCCAGCGAAGCACCTGATTGAAGCGCGGTGCTGTTGGCCTGCCATTGCTGGACGTTGACGTCGCCCCAGTCACCACGGGTGTGGCGCCTGAAGTACGGGATCGGGTCGAGGCGACCCGAGCGGACCAGGCGGTCAATGCCTTTGCTGAAGATAAGCGCCCCGATGGGGAACGCCAGCCTCTGGCAGTAGGTTTCGATGCGATGTGATGCCATGGGCTCCTCCTTGAAAGGTTATTGAGCCACGACACCCCTGGCGGAGTGAAGTGGCTCCGTCAGGTGGATGAGAATGACGATGTGGGGCCGTCAAATCAGATCTTGCTCCTCGGATAGCTGGACCACCGTGGTTTCATGGTCCTCGCTGGTCTTGACGATCAGTGCCAGGTCCGGCGTGATCCTGAACTGCGAGATCATTAGGTTGTCCTGTTGGATTGCGACGTTGTTGGCTTGGCGGGTGGCCTCGTCGATCTCGCCCCAGTCACCGCGCACGTGGCGCTGGACATAGGCCAAGGGGTCGATCAGGCCTTTGCGTGCCAACCAATGCACCTTCTCGCTCAACTTCAGCGTACCCGGTGCGAACAACGGTTGCTTCTGCGGCGCCGGCCGCTTGAACGGGTTTGCGAACATGGTGTTTCTCCTTCGATGTGGGAATAGCAGGACGGCAGCGCGTCCGGTGAGTCAGCGGATGGTCAACACCTCGCCCCGTGTCGCGGAGCCAGGCGTCATGTCCCACGCGCGGATGACGGGCACAAACTTGTCGGTGAGGATGCGGGTCTCGGCGATCGAGCCGTCTTCGCGTTCGGTGAATTCACGCTGGAGCGTCTTGTCCTTGTGGGTGTCACCTTTGACGACGAGCACGCGCCCGGTCTTGGAGCGCACAACCCCCGAGATCGCGCCCGCGGCCAGAGCCAGGGCGAGATGCCAGTGGGACAAAGCCCGCGCCGGTGGACGCAGCGACTGCTGCGCGGCCCCCAGGTGCGTGTCCAGCGACGGCCAGAGGCCTTGCAGCCTGCCAACCTCGTCGGCGAACTGCTCGGGCTCCATCGTCACGCGGAAGAAATGCTCCGGCTCGGCCGGACTGGCGGGGACGATGTACGGCAGGAACGGCCAATCGCTCGGCAGCTCCTCGGCTTCGACTTCGCCAAGCCCAACCTGCAGCAGCAGATTGCGCACGGCCTTGACGCCATCGGGAGCCTGTTCACGCTGTCGCACCCTTCGGCCGAAGATCACCACCTGCTTGAATTGCGTTTCCACCGCTCGGTAGATGCGCAGGTCCGTGTAGTGGCGTGTCAGCCAACCGACCAACTCCGCGTCGAGCACGTAGCCGGGGACGATGAAGACCAGCACGCCGCCGTACTGCAACAGCGACAGCGAACGCTGATAGAACAGCTTTTCGAGGCGGGCACGGCCCTGGCCTTGGTAGCCGATGTTGCCGTTGACGTCCTTGGACAGGTCGCCATACGGCGGGTTGAGCCAGAGCAACCCGAAGGATTGCTTGGAGACCATCGTGTCCATCAGGTCCGCGTGCAGGCAGTGATCGACCAGGCCGCGGGCATGACGTGCCCGCTCCGGGTCGAACTCGACGGCGAACGCCTTGGCCTGCTCGCGCCCGAGGGCATGGGCGGCTTCGGCGATCGCCACGCCTTCGCCGGCGCAGGGATCGAGGATGCACATCGGCCCGTCGCTGGGCATCAGTGCGTTGAGGGCTCTTTCGAGCGTGGGTTCGTCGGTCGGGTAGTAACCGTTCTTGGCGAAATTGCGGGCAAGCCGCGGGAACATGAGGGCCATGGAAGTCTCCTGGTTGGCGGGGAGGAATGGCGGAAGCACGCCAAGGCGTGCCTCCGCAGGTGGGTCAAGCCGCTACCGCTTCCGGCGTCCAAATCTTGGCCGGATACGGATAGGCGGTGAGTACGTCACTTCGGATCAGGGAACCCAGCGCCAGGGTCAGCGCCGGCACGTCGATGGCGAGCCGATGGCCTTCCAACGGCCCGAGGGCGAACGGAAGGCGGGCCAGCATCTCGCGGGTTTGCAGCAGTTCCAGCACGGTCTCGCGCCAGTGGTCGAGCAGCGGCAACGGGCAGGTGTCCCGCACCAGCATCCACAGGCGGTCAAGCCGGTGGGAGCTGTCGCGTGGCAGCAATGCCAGCGCGCTGGCGTTGGCCTTGTCGGGCTTCACGCAACGCCGGTCGAACAGCCACACGTTGGACAGCGAACCGAACAGCGTTCGCCGGTAGGCGCGGGTCATGCGCTTTTCCAGGCGATCGACGTTGCCGACGAACACCGGGACGCTGCCGCCCTGGTCGGTGATGACGTGGAACTGGTCCAGTCCTTGCTCGTCGCGCCCGAGGGTCAGGCGAGCGAGGAACTGCTGGACGGCGGTGTCGCGCGCCCAGATGGACAGGAAGATCAGGTTGCCCTGGTCATCGCCGACGCAGGCGTCGGCCATCACGTCCGGGCATTCGTCGATGCGGTACAGCGTGGAAGAAGTGTTCGCGGGCATGGTGGTGTCCTCGGATGAACGGGAACAGCACCGCCCGCCGGGGCAAGTACTGCCCCAGGGGGTGGAAGAAAATCGCTCAGTCCGGCTCGAACTGCCGGGTGTGCGGGTTGAAGTGAAGCGCCTCGTCCACCGCGGTGATCGGCGTGAAGCCGTCCAGGTAGATGTTGTTGAGGTACTGGTCGCGGTAGGTCAGCGCCTGCCGCGCCTGTTCCTCGGTAAGGCCGTTGCTGATGAAGTACTCCTGCATTTCCTCGTCGGAAGACACTTCGTCGTTGGACAAACTGCCTTCAACGAGTTTCAACAGTGAGGCGGGGAGCGCAGCCAGGATCGGGTCCATGTCGGTTCCTCCTGACTCAGGCCAACAGCGCCGCGGCGGGTGCCGTGGATGCCGTGGGGGTGCGCCGCCGCGCGTGGTAGGCGCGAACGCCTGCACGCCAGTCGGCGGACTGCTCCGGCGTCATGTCGAGGTAGCTCAACGGGCACGAGTAGTAGTACGGGTGCATGGACTCGTCCAAGGGCTTGTAGCCCCATTGGCTGCCGCTGCGCTCCAGAAGATCGCAGCGGATGTAGCGCAGGGACTGGCCCGGTGCGAGATCACGATGCACGCCTTCGGCCCTGGCCGTCACTTCCGCGACGGACCAGAGGACGTTGCCGCGCAGCGTGTGGGCGATGACCTTCACGCTGGCGCGCTCGGTCTCCTGCGGTGCGATCAGTTCCGCGATCAGTTCAGACCGCGATTGGGGAGAGAAATACCAGCCCATGAGAGGCCTCCTGAAGAATGTAGAGCCAGAGGCCTCCCCGTGGGGAAGAACCCCCAGCGGGTGATGGAATGCCGCGTGTGCGGCGATGGAATGCAGTGCGGGCTAGGAACCGCAACCGGCCGGGCAGCAACCCAGCGTGATCCCATGCGAACAGCAGCCGTTTTCAGCGAGCCAGTCCTGGGTTTCCTGCCGTTCGGCGGGTGTTGCGTAGTCCCATTCCTGGGTCGCGATTTCCAGCGCATGAACGCGCTGGCTTTCCGGCAATCGACTGGCTTGCGCGTCGATCTCCGAGCTGAAAAGCGTGACCCAGTGATCCCAGGACAGGCCGCAACCACGTTGGGCATGCTCGGCGGCCGTCTTGCAAACGGCGCGCCACGCGGTTTCGTCCAGCGCGGAACGGGGTGTATCGCAAGTGATGATGGACATGATGGAGACCTCCAGAAGAAAGCCGAGGCCACCCCCGCATGGGGAAGGAACCCCGGCGGGTGGATGAAGAACACCGCGGATGCGGTGTCTGCAATCACGCAGGTTGCAGTTCGGCCTGGCGGCTCCACTCCTGCGTCTTGAAGTCCAGCGCGTAGCCCAGTTCGCCCAGGCGGGCGATCTGCGCGCGCAGGGTGCGGCGGTCGATGGTCGAATCCAGCTTCACAGACTCGCCCAGCGGCCACAACAGGCCGAACAGCGCGGCGTCGCCATCCTCGGTGCTGCCGGGGGCAGCAGCCGCAGCAGGCGGCGCGTCCACGCCGAAGGGCGTGGTATCGACCAGCGGGTCCGCGGACGTCTGCACGGGTGCAGGTTTGGCGGACCTGGATGCCTTGGCGGGCTTGGCCGGCGTTGTCGCAGGCTGTGTCCCTTGCTCTTCATCGAGCGGATCGACTTCCTGCGGAGCAAAGCTATGTGCTTCGGCCTTGCTCAGCTTGTCGATGCCGAAAAGTGTCATACCGTCCAGGTTGGCGCGCATCTCGAAACGCATGCTGCCGTCGCTGATCGGATAGCCTTTGAGGAAGATGTAGCGAAGAACGAATTCCCCTTGGTACTTGCCCTCGGGGTATTGCTCCAACTCCGCGTCTTTAATCGTGAACTTGCCGAGTTGGCATTCGAGCTTGCCAACGTTGAACTTTCCGTTGCGGCCGTGAATGGTGCGCAGCGCGAGCTGGCCCGGGACGATGATGGGCGTGGCCGATTTCTCGGGTGCCGATGTGACTGCCATGATGCTTCTCCTTGAGGAATAGGAAAAAGGCAAGGCCCCGTGAGGGGCCATGCCGGATCAGAACGAAGCAGCCAATGCCGGCTCCTGCTCTTCGACTTCACCTGCGGGCTCGCGCTCGGCGGACTCGATAGGCTGGTCGGCAGCGGTGTCGGCGGCATCCTCGGCTTCGGGCGCGGGTGCGTCCTCGGCCTGCGGCGCCTCGGCTTGCGCCTGGCTCGTCGGATAGACCTGGGTGCCGTCGATCTTGATCAGACCGATGTGGATCAGCGTCGATTCCAGGCTCGCTCCCGGCTCCCCGGCGCGCTCACCCTTGGTGCGGATGTACGGATCGATCTTCATGTCGTTCAACTTGAAGGCGATCAGCACCTTGCGGTCCCCTTCGATGGCCTGCACGCACCGGCGAACCAGGTGCTCGGCTTCAGGGGTGGCGACGATGGTGTCGAAGTACCGATAGTCCGGTTCACCGACAGGCCCGGCCAGAGCCGCGACGCAGCACGACAGGAACGGATCGCCATCCTTGGGGGTGACGTCCTTCGGACGGCTGAGGTAGCCGATGCCGCGGGTGATCAGCTCGTGCTGCTTGATGGAAGCCAGTTCGGCCCGGTCAAGCGGCTCGGCCTTGAGCAGTCGCGCCTTGAGGGACGCGGCGGCTTCACCCTTGCGCTCGCCCTTGTCGCGGATGTACGCATCGCCCCACAGGTCGCCGAGGCGGAAGCGCACCAGCGGGCGCTGCTTGGGATCGTCAACGCCGATGTAGCGCTGGACGAGGTTCTTGGCCTCGGCACCCGAGACCTTGACGTCGAAGTAGCGGTAGCTGGGGTCCCTGGCGGGGCCGACCAGCGCGGCAACGGTGCATGCCAGGAAAGGCTGCGCACGGCGGCCGCCCCGGACAGGCACTTCACGGACACGCTGGATGTAGCCGATGCCCGAGGTGTGGAGGTCGAAATACGATTTCTCGTTGGACGTGGTGTTCATGGTGAATCTCCATAGGGAAGAAGCGGAGACACACCAGCCCCACGCATGCGGGGAAAGGTGCGTAACCCCGCGGTGGGTCGATAAGGCGAAAGCATCCGCCACCAGAGACTGGTGGCCGCTCGCGGATGGATGCGGTGCGAGCTGGCTCGGTCACGCAGTGGGAACTGCGACGCAACCTCGAAGACCGATGGTTGCCTGGCATGTCGCTGACAACGTCAGCAGGCATGGGGTCAGCATGGCCGGGCCTCGCGCGCGCGACAGCAATCAATCGGCATCCGGGCGCTTCCCATTTTTTCCAGGCTGCCCAGTTCCGCCCAAAAGAAAGCCCCCGAAATGGGGGCTTCAAGGGGTATGCGGACATTTTTGGACTACGCCGATTCCACCGCCGCCAGTGACAGATACGTAGCGGTGGCGGACAGCTCCAGATCATCTGAGCTTTGCAGAATGCGAGTGAAAACGCTGTCTTTCGGGTCGAAGAACTCGCCGAAATCGTCGCCGCCAAGCTCGGCGCGTGCCAGTTCCCACCAGTCATCGAACGGGTCGGTATCCGGGTTGCAGCCGACGGCATAGGCCAGCAGCTTCACGCGGCCATCGGGGCGGCGCTCTCCGCGCTCGGCGAGGAAGTACACGCCCTGGTCCTTGGCCAGGGCGACGCGGCATTGGTTGGCGATGGCCTCGGCAAGCACGGGGCGCAGGTCGGAGCCTCTGAATCGCAGTGACATGGTTGAAATCTCCTGTATGGATGAAGAAAAAAGCCCTCCACCGAAACGGATGGAAGGCTTGTGGGGCAGTCGCCGGTAGGCTGTGGACTGATCAGTCGTGCCGCTAGGCTTCCTGTCTGGCGCGTCAGGCTGGAACCGCCTGACGTTGACGAGAGGCTTTGGCGTCGATCACGCTCACGCCGATCAGGCGCCAGCGCCCGTCGTCGATGAGCCGCTCCAGCACTTCACCGAGCATGTCGAAATACACCTCGTCGTGCCTATCGATCAACTCACCGTCGCGGTGCAGCTCCACCACGTAGGTGTCGCCGCCACGGTCGTAGAGGATCGTCACCTGACCCTCGAACTTGGTGGTTGAGACCGTGAAGCTGATCGCCGGCGGGGTCTCGATGATCTTGGAGGGCTTGGGATCGACCCAGGCGAAGTCGCGGGCACCTGCATCGACCAGCATGTGGGTGATGCACCGGAACCCGTCGGGCGCGGGCATCTCCTCCAACTGCTCGATGAGTTGGCCCAGCTCCATGCACTGCGGCTCGGGAATTGGCAGCTTGGCGGGTGCTTTGCCAAGGATATGCCTCGTGATGGTGTAAGGCGTGCCATCCGAAGTCTTCTCGGTGACGACTTCCGGGGTGTCCGCGCGCAGCCCGTCGAAACGTCGCCGGGCGTAGGGTTGGACATGGACCTTGGCGCCCTCGCTGGGAACGGTGGTCACCAGGTTGGGATCGAGCACGGCGAACTCGGAAGGCTTGAGCTTGACGACGATGGCATCGTCGGTCGCGGAGACCACCTTGCCGTTGAAGGGCTGAGGGTCGATGGCGAAGCCCAACGTCGAGGACTGCGGCTGATCATCGAATACGCGGTATTTGAACGAACGCACGTTGCGAGGCATATGGCCCGCGACAAGCGAAGGCATCATGGATTTGATGAGGGAACGGTCCATGGGAATCTCCTTGAGGAAGAACAAGGGATTCCCCGCCCGCAAGGGAGAGGTCCCTTGTGGGTGGCGTGAACGGACGGGGTACGTCCATAGGAAGAAACGACCAGCACGGTTTCCCGCACTTGCAGCCTTGAAGGTCTCGGCTGCCAGGGCATGTGTCGGCAACGCCGACGAACATGGAGCAAGGATGGCTCTGGAATGGGCGGCCTGCCCGCAAGAAATCGCACAGCGTCGCACCCGCTTTCCTGCGCTGCGGACAAGAAAAAGCCCCCGAAAGGGGCTTGGTTGGGTCAGGCTTCGTACACGAAGTAGTGCTCGCGCTGACGTGGGAAGAAGACATGCTTCCATGTATCGCCGCTGGTGTTGCCACCGTCGAAGACGACCATTTCGTAGTCGTCAATGTCGGTGTCCACCAGGTCGGCGCTGGCGATATGGCGCATGTGCAGCGTGCCGCTCATGCGCTCGAATACCAGGATCTGGCCGATGGCGTCGTCCTGGCCCATGGCATTGACGCAGGCGCCGAGCTGGTGCTCGAAGTCTGGCGTGCGCGAGATGAGGTCGGGGAACATGAGGTTGCTCCTATGAAAATGGATCAGCCCGGTTCCGGGAGGGAGACGGGCCGGTATGGGGGAGAACAAAGAGGAAGGATGTTGCGTCGAGCGGCTGCTAGGATTCGGCCAACGGCAGGCCCAACAGCACGGGTGCGTCGGCGTCGAGAATCAGGATGCGCACATCGGCCTGGCCAGCCAGTTCAATGACGTTCGCCAGGTCATCCGGCATACCCTTGCTTCGGTGCTCCTGGCGAAGCTGCTCCGCACTGATGCCCTCGGCGTGGTCCAGGTTCTTGTCCGTCCAGGGGGTGGAGATCAGCTTGATGCCGATCGCCGGGCTGTACGGAACCCGGAACGCGATGAACAGGAAGGCCTCCGGCGTGGCGAGGTCTGCCAGGTTGGCGAGGTATTGGCTGGTTTCCTCGCTTATGTGCGCGCTGCTGATTTCCCAGCACCGGCTGTAATAGCCGGTCTCGAAACTCAGGCGCTGTACGACCTCCCGCGCTGCCTCTGCCGAATAGGCGTCGCCGACGTGGATGGGGCGGCCGTCGAAGTCATCGCCATGGATGGCATAGACCACGGCGCCGATTACGCCTTCGCCGCTGACACCTTCTCCGGCATCGCATTCGGCCAGTACCTCGGCACTCACGGGTTCGGGACCATTCCTGACTACGGCGAAATCGCTGGTGACGATGCACGAGGATGAAATCATTTCCTCGTCGGAAAGGTGCTTTTGGCTCGGGTGGATGATTCGCCAGACATGCGGGCTTCCATCCTCGTAGCTGATGCACAGCGTGCGGACGATTTTCAGATTCCAGTATCCGCGGAGAAAGGGATTGGGTTTCAGGGACATGGGAACTCTCCAGATTTGAATAATGGAGCCAATCCCCGCCACCGGGAATTGGACCCGGTGGGTTGAAAGTGGAAAATGCGTCAGTCGGCGCTGATCGTTGACGTCTGAGCCAGCCGTTCGGCGATGCGATGGCGCACATTTAGGCGAAATTGCTCATCGGTGATGCCGGCAAGCAGGTTGGCGGCCTCCAGCGCGATCAACGCTGAGGCCTCTTCGATGTCGGCGGCCAGGATGGTGTTGCGCAGTTGATCGCCGAGTTGAAGCGCCTGCGAGGACGTTCTGAAGACCTGGACCTCGCGGCTCAGGTAGCAGCCGTTGCCGCCGAACTCGAATAGCCTTGGCTTGCTGCAATACCAGCAGCCCTCAAACTGTATGGCGGTCAGGTTATGGCCATCATCGAAGCGGGTAGCGATCAGAAGCAGGGCTTCCAGGTCCGCGCTGTCCTCGAAGTGGTGGTGCTCTATCAGGTTCTCCAGCTCCCCGTCCTGGTCAGCACCGAAGTGCGCGGCCAGCCGTTCAAGCAGAGGCGGAATCGACAACTCTTCGTCGTCGGGCATGGGGATTCCGAGTTGTGTGGCCAGGTTTTCCAGACCGTCCAGCACATCTGTCCAGCGTGGATCATTGGTCTCGGCGATCTGGGCGATGTAGGCCTGCCCATTGCCGGGATGGTTTTCGTCGAGCGCGAAGGCATCGAACAGTGCCTTGATGACGGGAGTAACGCGGTCGAGCACGAGAACGCCCGTGCCTTCGTAGTAGTTGTTTGCCATGCTGGCTCCTTTCGAGAAGAGCGGAGCCAGCCCCTGCGGACGATGGCATCCGCAGGGAATAGCCCAGGGCCGTTGGCGCCGGGCGATGGGGAAGAAAAATTGAGGGACATGGCCTTATGAGCGCATGTCCCTCACGGGAGGATCGAGAAGACAGTGGCGTGCCGGAGACCGACTCACCAACCGCTGTAGTTCACCAGCAGGTCGGCGATGACCTTGCGGCGTTCCAGATCGAGACCGTCGAAGTCCGACAGCCCGTGGAAGTGGCAGCGCTTGAGCATGGCACCGCCCTCGCGCGCGTTGTAGAAGCTGACCATGGCGGACAGGAACATGCGTTCGCCGCTGCTCAGGACGCCGAGGGCATCGTTGAGCCGCAGCATGTCGGGACGCAAATCCCACTTGGTGTTGGCCCGGTTCAGGCCTTCACGGGTGCCGTCGCCGAACCACTCGGGACCAGCAATCTCGACACCGCGCTTCCAGGCCTCGAAGAAGGCTTGGGGCGCGGCAGCGAAATGCTGCTCTTCCCGCATGATCTGATCGACGACTTCCCGCGGCAGTAGCTGGTTCATGATGTGATTTCTCCAGTTGGATCAGGGAATGGCGAGCTGGGACCAGCCGCCTCTTTCGAGGGCGCGTTGAGCCGCGGCATAGCTGCGGAAGTACTCGCGGGATTCCCGCGAAACGGGACCTTCGGTATCGCGCGTGCCGATGTAGTGGCCGGCGGCGCTTTGCAAGACTTCGAGCGGCAGGAACTTGCCGCAGTAGGTCAGGGCCAACTGGCCGAAAGAGGCTTGCTGGGACATGGACGGGCTCCTTGGAAAAGCGGGGCCTTGTCCCTCACGGGATGGCAGCTCCCGCACGCGGTTGATAAAAAGCATCAGCGTCACGGGGACGCTCATCCGCAGAATTGATGCGATGCGGACTGGTGGGTGACGCGGGAGAGACCCGCGGCAGCCTGGAACCCTGGCTGCTGGCATGTGCTGACGAATCAGCGAACATGCGGGCAGCTTCTTGCGAGGGCCGTGCTGCGTCAGTTGGAAAACCGCATCCGGCACAGCCCCGATTGATGGGCTCAGAGAAAAGAAAAGCCCCGCGTCGAGTGCGGGGCTGTCAGGAGGGTGCGGTGGTGCTGGGTCAGTCGGGCTTGTCGCCCAGGACATGCTGCTTCCACAGGTCGAATGCCTGCTCGGGCGGCAGCTCGGCGAGGATGACGATGGGCTGGGCCTGCCGGGCGCGCAGCGAAGCGAAGTACGACTTGCGGTCGGCGATGGCCTTGAGCTTGATGCCCTTGATGAACAGCAGTTTGCGGTCCTTGATGAACAGCACCTTGTTGCCGATGTCGCGGTTGAACGCGGCTCGCACCTTGCGTTCCGCGTGCATGGCATCGGCCAGCTCATCGACCAGGAAGTCGAGCGTCATGGCGATGTAATGAGGGTCTTCACCCTCGTGGCCCAGGTCGAGCGGCGCAGGCGGCAGGCCCTTGGCGAAGGCTTCGGCCTGCGCCAGCAGCGCCGCCTTGCCGTTGAGTGCGTGGAGGAACGTCGAGCCGCCGTGGCCGTCGTTGCGGGCCTCGGCGATGGGAATGCCGTCGAACACGATGGTCGCGGTGAAGCACAGCGTTTCCTCGCTGGCGAAGTCGGCCACCTTGAGGTTCTTCAGCGTGATGCGGTCTTGCTTGGTGATGGTTTCCATGGGAGATCCTGAAATCGACCGGGTGGCGACATGCCCCTAACGGGACGTGGCGACCATCCCGTGGGTTGGAGAAAGGAGGCATCGATGCCCCGGTGGGCAGCGTTCGCCGGTGAGATGCCGAAGCGAACTGGTGGGTGGCGTGGGCGGAACCCACGGCAGCCTTGACACCCTGGCTGCGGGCTGCTGCCGATACATCGGCAATGCAGGGAGAGAATGGCGCGGCCGGCAGGCTGCGTCGTCGATCAATCCGAATCGGTCAAGTCCGTCTTGTGCAGGCACTGCACCAGCCGGTTGCCCAGCCAAGCCATGCACGGGACGGCCATGGAGTTGCCAATCGCCTTGTAGCGCGGAGCGTCTGCGGCAGGCTTGCCGCGATACGGGATCAGCGTGTAGTCGTCGGGCATGCCCTGCAGCCGCTCGCACTCCATGGGCATCAGCCGCCGCACCCGCCATTGCGACCAGTCCGCTGCACCGGATTCATTCCAGTCGTAGCGGAAATGTGCCTCGAAGTCGGGGGCCAGGACATGGGGCTTGTCTGCGCCGCCGCCGCTGGTACGCAACGCCGCTGCAACGCTTCCGCCCAGTTCGGCGGCAAGACCCTGCGTCCGTCCCCGCAGGGCAACGCAGGCCACCATCGGCACACCGTAGCCCGGCTTGCCGTTGGACAGGACGGTGCAAGACACCTGTCCATGCCCCGACTCGAAGCGCACTTCGCCGCGGTTGTTCTGCGCGAAGGCGATGGCGGGTACGACGCCTGCGTTCGCATGGCTGTTGCGATGCCCGCCGGCACGCAGCGTCGGCGTCAGGTCGATCGTGGCGTCCGCGCCGCTGCCCTGGGCGGTGAAGGCGATGATCGGCACGCCCTTTCCCGTACCGTCCTCGCTGCTGCCCTTGCCGTTGTTGGCGGTGTCGAGGGTGTGGGCGATGCTGCCGGCGATGGACTGCACCATGAACGTCTCGGTGCGGATGTCGTGCTTGGGACCCGCGGCCATCAGGCATGCCGCAACATCGACGGGGCCGATGCCGCCGCTGAATCCGAACGTCGTCGTGACCTTGCCGTAGGGCTGGTTCAGTCCAGCGAATCCTGCGTATCCGCCTGCTGCAGCAGCACCCGATCCAGCAGCGCGGGCAGCTTCTTGCCACGGCGCGCGGCCCGCAGAAGAATCCCCGCGCAGGCCTGTGCGCTCAAAAAGTACTTCGGAGGGATCGAGGTCATCACCACCACATGCCACAAGAAACACGCGCTTGCGGCGTTGGGCGACACCGAAATATTGAGCGTCGAGCACGCGCCAGGCGATGCGGCGGCGGGGTCCAGACACACAACCAGCGTGCGCCCATTTTTCCCCTGGCGGCTGGAGCGCACGGCTTTCTCCGGCCAGTGCTCCCAGGAAATGCCCGAAGGCATTGCTGCGGTCGTTGAGGACGCCGGGGACGTTTTCCCAGACGAGCGTTGCCGGCGGGCGGCGGTCTTGGTGGCGGGTTTGGTCGATGGCATTTGCAAGCTCCACATAGGCAAGGGTCAAGGCGCCGCGCGGGTCGTTCAGCCCCTGGCGCGCGCCGGCAACGCTGAACGACTGGCACGGCGTGCCGCCGACCAGGATGTCGGGCGCCGGCACGATGCCGGCGCGCACCTGACGGGCGATCGCGGTCATGTCGCCCAGGTTGGGCACATGGGGGTAACGGTGGGCGAGCACGGCGCTCGGGAACGGCTCGATCTCGGCGAACCACGCGGCTTTGAGGCCGAGGGGTTGCCATGCGAGGCTCACGGCCTCGATGCCGCTGCACACGCTGCCGTACAGCAGTGGCGCGGCCTGGGGCGCACCGCGAAGGGTGCAAGGTTGCGGGTTCATGTCGGGTCTCCTGTTCGTGTGGCCCGGGGCGGGCCGGGACGTTGATAGGCAGGAGAAAGGCGCCGAAGGCCCTGCGGCCTTCGGCTCGGGAGGACAGAACCACCCGTGGGCTGGTGCAGGCCCGGTCGTCGCTAGAACCGTCTGCTCATCAGCAATCACACCCGGCGCATGTCGTGGTTCGCGCCGGCATCGTCTGGCGCACATCCGCGCACAAAGGGAGCCCGTTTTTGCGCCGGCGGGCACCGGCACCGAATACCGCTGACCACGAAGGGTCTCCGGGTGGCTCGCGCAGCTTGGCAAGCCACCGGGGGACCCTTCGCAGAGGCGGGAGAAATGCAGATCAGCAGAACGCGCAGGAGGCGGTTCGCGGAGAAGCTACCTTCAGGTCCCGCGGCCGGGGACGGCCAGGCGGGACGCGCACACGGACAAGAAGGCGTTGCGCGCTGGGCGTCCCGCAGGGCGTGCGGAACACAGGCCGCGCCGCCGATGGCGGGCACGGCTCACGGGGAACGGGGTCGGTCAGGAGCCTTTGCGGCCGCTGCGGCGCGGGCGCGAGGCACCACGCCTGGACGTGCCGGATTCGACCGGCAGCGTGCCTTTGCAGTCGGGGTAGCGACTGCACGACCAGAATGGGCCGCTCTTGCCGGTGCGCTGGCGCGTCGGTGCGCCGCACTGTGGGCAAGGCGGTCCGTGGGGAACCTTGATGGACAGGGACGTGCTGCCGTACTGCGCGATCAACTGTGAGATCCATGCAGCCTGCTTGCCGATGAATACGTCCAGCGTGAGCTGTCCAGCTTCGATCATGTCCAGCGCCTGTTCCCAGACGGCGGTTGTCCCTGGGTCGGCAATCGCTGTGGGCACCGCGTCGATCAGGGTGAAGGCCGCATCCGAGGCACGGATGGCGCGGCCCTTCTTCACGAGGTAGCCCCGCGTCAGCAGGCCACTGATGATGTTGGCCCGCGTCGCTTCGGTGCCGATGCCGACCGTATCCTTGAGCTTCTGTTTCAGGCGCGGGTCCGAGACCAGTTTGGCGACGCCCTTCATGGACTTGACCAACTCGCCCTGCGTATAGGGTCGAGGGGGCAGCGTCTTGAGCGCCTTCAGATCGACGTCGGCCACCTGACATGCCAGGCCCTCGCGCAGCGCGGGCAGTACCTGGCTGCGCGCCGCAGGGTCGCCATCCTCCTCGGATTGCGGTTCGGCCAGCACCAGGTGCCAACCCTTGACGACGACCTGCTTGCCGGTGGCCGCCAGCGTCTGCTGGCCGCAGGAGAGGTTCGCCACAGTGCGGTCGAACTCGTGGTGAGGAAGGAATTGCGCCAGGTAATGCGCCCGGATCAGCCGATACACTGCCAGTTCTTTCTCACTCATGGTCGAGAGGTTCGCCGGTTCGAGCGTCGGGATGATGCCGTGGTGAGCAGACACCTTCGCGTCGTTCCAGGCGCGTGAGCGTTGAGTGCGGTCGAGCTGGTCCATGATCGGTCGCAGCAAGGGATCGGTCTTGACCAGGCTGTCGAGGACCGTTGGCACCTCGGCGAACATGCTTTCGGGCAGGTAGCCCGAATCGGAGCGCGGGTACGTCGTGGCCTTGTGCGTCTCGTATAGGGCCTGAGCAATGTCTAAGGTCTCCTGCACATCGAGCCCAAGCTGCCTGGAACACACCTCCTGCAAGGTCCCCAGGTCGAACGGCAGCGGCGGGCCTTCCCGCACGCGCTCGGTTTCGACCGCCACCACCTGGGCGCTGTCCGCGGCGCGGATCTGCTGCGCGGCGTGCTGCGCGATGGGCTGCTGCAGGCAGCGGCCGGCGTCGTCGGTGCATGTGTTCGGGGGAACCCACTGCGCGGTGAAAGCCTGGCCACCAGCGGACAGGGACACGTCGATGGCCCAGTACGGCACGGACACGAAGGCGGCGATCTCGCGGTCGCGGTCCACGACCAGTTTGAGCGTGGGGGTCTGGACGCGGCCGACCGACAGCACGCCGTCGTAGCCAGCCTGTCGTCCCAGCACCGTGAACAAGCGGCTGAGGTTCATGCCGACGAGCCAGTCCGCCCGAGAGCGTGCCAGCGCCGAGTAGTACATCGGCAACGTCTCGGCCGATGGCCGGAGCTTGCCGAGTGCCGCGCGGATGGAAGCATCGTTGAGCGCCGACAACCACAGCCGTTCGATGGGGCCGCGGTAGCCGCACAGGTCGATGATCTCGCGGGCGATCAACTCGCCCTCGCGGTCGGCATCTGTGGCGATGACAAGCTGGGTCGCCTTAGCCAGAAGCGCCTTGACGACCTTGAACTGCGTGGCGGTCTTCGGTTTGACCTCGACCCGCCAGTGCTGAGGAATGATGGGCAACTGCTCGATGGACCAGCGCTTCAACTGCTCGTCGTAGGCTTCGGGCGCTGCGGCTTCTACGAGATGGCCGATGCACCAGGTGACGGTGACGCCGGAACCGTTGAGGCAGCCTTCAGCGCGCTGCGTGGCACCGAGAATCCGGCCAATGTCTTTGCCCTGGGAGGGCTTCTCGCACAAGAACAGCCGCATGTCCGTCCATCCCGATTCCCGTTGTTCATGGAGTTGCTGGAATCGAGGATGCCGAGCGCCACCTGGGGCAGCAGCAAACAAGCCGCATGCGGCGGTGACCGCTTTCACGGGATGGAATGGCTTGTGCGGGGGTGGCGCGTGGCCGCAGGTGTGCGGACCGGGAGCCGCGATATGAGGGAGCGCGTGAAAGTCGGTGGACGTTGGTGGAGCTATCCCCTGGGGATAGCTCGCGAGCGCATGGAGGGCGGCGAAGACGTGCGACCGCCCTCCATGCCGGTTCACTTCCTGCGCTTGGATTCTTTCGGCGCAGCCGGTTCCTGCGCGGCCTGGGGCTTGGGCTCTGCCTCTTGCGGCTTCGGGCTGAGGGTCACGGATTCGATGCGGTACGGCAGGATGCCGACGCTGCGCGCGTTGATCTGCCAGGTCTCGCGCGGCTGATCCTCGTTATCCGTCCAGGGTTCGCGCTCCATGCGGCCGACGACCAGCACGCGCATGCCTTTCTGGTACAGGTCCTTCCAGTGCTCGGCGTCGCGGTGCCAGATTTCCACCGGCGCCCAGAAGCCGCCCCGGTCCTCGAACGTGCCATCCTTCTTCGGCACAGGGTTGTCGAAATAGACGTTCAGGCGTAGCAGGCGACTGGGTTCGTCGTTGCCGTTGGGGAATTCGCGGTACTCCGGTGGCGAACCGATGTTGCCTTCGCCGGAAAAATGCGTGCTCATGATGTGATCTCCGTGGTGGTTGAAATACCCGTGCCTCGTCGGCGCCGGGAGCGTGCTGGGTGCCCGGCGCAATCACCGATCGCGCATTGCGGCGGGAATGGGCGTGAGCCGGCGCAGGTAGGCGTCGTCCGCCTCGGCCGCCTTGCTGGCGCATTCCTGCGCCTGCCTGCCCAAGGTGTGCAGCAGGCTGATCTGCATGTTCAACGTGATGCGCTGCAGCTCGATCGCGTGCAGGTCGGCCAGCAGGTTGACGGGTGTGCTGCTGCTGGCGACCAGCTCCCGCCACAGCGCCACGCCCATGGCCGACCTGTCGTGTCTGCGCCAGCGCAAGAAGACGGTTCCTGCGCCAGTGGTCTGTTGGGCCAGTTCGATGGGCAGCAGGTGGAAGGGGTGCCCGCATGCCTGCTCCAGTACCTGTCGCTGTGCCAGGGCAATCAACTCGTCGCGCATGGCGAAGCACTGGCTGGCCCAGGCCTCGAAGTCCCCTTTACCCTTAAAAGGCTTTAAAAGGCCTTTTAGATAGGCCGCGTGTTCCAGCCGCATGAAGGCACCCTGTTGCAGGCCTCGGAAGTAGCGGGTCGGTGGGTTCGGATCGCTCATGCCGGCTCGTCCTCGCCGGCTGCGGCTTCGGGCGACTCTGCGGTGGTGGTTTCATCGCCGAGCAGTGATGCTTCGGCAGGACCGTCGCCGCGCTGCTTCAGGCCACGGCGCACGATGGGCGGCGCAAACTTCGACCGGCGCGTGCCTTCCAGCACGTCCTGCGGCAGTTCGCCATACTTCTCCAGCGCTGCCCGCGCTGCGGCATTCTTCGACGCGAAGTCATCGCGTGTGCAGCCCGAATAGCGATACTGCTGGGCCAGCGAGAACAGGCTGCGCAATGAATGTGCGCCCTCGTTGAGCCAGCGTTCCAAGGTGCTGCGGTCAATGAGCGCGGTGTGATGGGCGAGGATCAGCTTGCGGGCGATGTCGTCGTAGTCGGCCAGGAGATAGACCGCGGCAAAGCCGAGCTGCGCGTTGACGAAGAGCGGGAGCTTGACCGGCTGCACGTTGAGGTTTTCGCCCAGGCTGAGCGCCGGCGGCACACTCGCCAGCGCCTGGTCCACCTGCTCGCGCAGCGATTGCAGCGTGACCTTGGTGTGGTCGAGCTTGTCCTCGATGCGCAGCATCCACCAGTCCGAGTACGGATCGTCTTGTTCTGAGCCCCGCCGCATCTTGTTCATCTGAGCGATATAGCCATTCAGGCCGACGATGCCCGGTCGCCCCTCGGCGGCGGCGCGGCCATGCCAGATGCGGGAAGCGTGATGGGTGTGCAGGGTCAGCGACATCGCACTGCGCAGGGAGCCGAGATTCAGTTGCAGAGGTTCATTGGTTGCCATGGTGTCTGCTCGTTGTTGGAAAAGGAGCGGCCAGCTTCGACAGGAAGCGGAAGGCAGTCAGTCAAGAATCCGAATCCCGGCGGGCCCCGGTTTAGGGCGTGGCGGTTGCATGCGGCGCGAGCTATCCCCAGGGGATAGCTCCATGGAGCGCTAACGAACGCTGCACGCCGAGATCAGGGGGGACAACGCCGATGCTGCGGCAGATGGTCGATCCCAGGCCTGCGACAGCTTGGCGTTGTGCCCAGCAGCGGAACTATCCCCAGGGGATAGCTCTACTGGCGGCCATGGGCATCTAGTTTCACCGCCTGGCATGCCGACTCATTTGCTGGCGAGCAGATTGCGTAGCCGCTCGATGTGCTGCTTGGCGACTTCTGGCGGCACTGGCTTACCCTGCGGCTGAGGTGGCGGTGCTGGTGGTGGTCGCTCGTTTGGTGGGACGGATGCCGATGGCGCGTCTTTCTTGGCCCAGGCATTGAACTCGCCATGGATGGCGCGCTGGATGATGCCGAACAGATACCCCGCAGGATTGCGTATGCCATGACTGCTGCATCGTGTGGCCCATTCGTCCAGCACGGCCTGTCTCAGCGCGGCATCAACCTGCTGCAATGCCACCCTGGCACCTGTCTGCTGCTCTGCCTTCAGTTCCGTGAAGCGCTTGGGCCATTGCAGATCGCCCAGCGCGCGCGCCTGCGCGGTAGTACGTACTTCATTAATACGACTACTACGTACTGTACGGGCCTGCTTCGGATTCCGAAGAGAGGCGTTTGGCACGGGTTTCGCCCCTGCTTCGGATTCCGAAGATGGGTCATCCGCATTCCGAAGAAGGCTCGATACTCCTTCTTCGGAATCGTGGGCGGCGTCCTCCTGTGGATAACTTGCGGCGGCCGTGATGCCTTGGCTGGCGAGGCGTTCTGCCAGAACCTGCAGCCGCGACGGCAATGTGCGCCCGGAGAGCAGCGGATCTTCCGCGATCTCCTTAAGGGTGTTCAGGCCGACCATCTGGACGGCCTTGGCCGAATGGCCGAGGGACTGGCTGACCAGTGCCAGGTAGTCGGCGTCGAGCTGCATGGCCTCGAAGGGCGTCAGCGGTTCATCGTGCAGAACGTAGAGGTTGCCGAGGATGCGGCCGGTCTTGGGGTCACGCCGTCGCCGCACCAGGCTCAACCATCGGGTGAGGCGCAACAGCGTCAACGCTCGGGCCACGGTTTCATGCGAGGCCTGCCCGGCGCAGGGCATCGATGCCAGCCAGGGTCGAAGCTGCTCATACGTCGGGAAGGCTGTCACGCCATCGTCGTTGAGCATCAGCCGGAACACCTGCCAGGCGTTGCGCTCCAGCGGCGTAAGGCGACGGTCGAGGAACAGTCGCCGCGGCACGGTCTCATGCCGGTTGCCGCTGAAGAGGAAGGCATCGCCGGACGTGGCGGGCGTCGGCGCAGGCATAGGTGCTGGCGCACTGGGCTTGGGCACGAGGTCTTTCAAGGCGGCGTCGAACAGGTCCGCGAGTGCGACGGGGCCACGGCGTGGTGCGGTGTCGTCCACGGCCATGGCTCAACCCAATCCTTGATCGACCCAGCTCTTGATCGAGGCCCAGACCACCGACAGAGGCAGCGACATGCCTTCGGCCAAGTCCATGGCGGCGTCGAGAATGGAGGTTTCGTCTTCGAGATCGACATTCCTGCTGCCGGTCACGGCCTTCCATTGCCGCCACAGATCCGTGTCCTGTTTCTCGTCCAGCACGGGGTGGCGGCCCTTGCGCTTGGGCAGGCCGAGGATTTCGCGGCGAAGCGCCACCTCTTGGTGGGTCAGGCCATAGAACCGACTGACCATCTCGGTGCTCGCACCCAGCCTGAGCATGCGATCGACCGTGGCGATTTCCTTCTCCACGTCCTGCGCCTGCTTGAGTAGTCGCCGGAGCACTTCGCGGTTGACCGTCACCGAGCACCAGGAGACGTTGGCGTTGGCGAGCACGCTGATCAGCGCGGGATGCTTGAGGGCGTCCAGTTCTTCCTCACCAAACCCCATCAGTTTGCACCGGCGCAGTTGCCCATTGCGCAGGTCATAGAGGGCCTGCGCGATGACGGCCTGGTTGAGTGGGTGTGGTGCGGACATGCTGGCCTCCCTCGCTCACGTTCCAAGGTCCGCAGCGCCGGCTTCAAGATCGAGCAGGCGCCGGGCCAGCCGCAGCAGCCGGAACAGCTTGACCAGCGCGGTGTCGCTCAATCGCTGGGCCGCATCACCCTGGCCGTGCAGCAATGCCGGCAGGTCGATGACGATTTGCCCGTCGTGCAGACCGACGTCGGCGGGCCGCTGACCGGCCAGGCACGCCAACAATGCGAGGACGGAACGGCCCAGCGGCGCCGGACTTTGGGTGCGGGCCCGGCAGGCGAAACCGATACCCTCTGCACGGTCATCAATGCACTCGTCCAGGTCTGCCTCGCTCGCGATTTCGCGGGCGAACTGTGCGATGTGGATGCGCAAGCGCTCGGCAGTATCCAAGCCGGGATCGATGTACCAGACATCGGAGATCGGATAGAGCCCGCCAGCCTGCACGGGGATGGACTGCAAGACGCTCGCCGAGAAGTCGGGAGGCAGCGCATCGCCCAACTGATCGGCGACCATGCGCTGGATGGACTGGAGCCGTTCGGTCGTCGGTGCCGGCGAAACGATGTGCTCCCGAAGCAGATCGCTCCCCGCCGCAGGGCTGGCCGGACCCGCCTGACTGGTATCCGTGTCGCTCTCGCGCGCAGGTCGGCCTGCAGGCGGCGCTGCCGATGCAGCCCCTGCGGTGGGTGGCGCGGTGTTGGCAGTTGGGCGCGCGATGGTTTCCGACTCCGGCTCCGGCAACGCAGGCGGCGTCGAGGGCGGCGTTGGGTCGCTGATCAAGGCGCGCTGCCGGCTTTCGGATTCGGTCATGTCCAGGGCGAGCACGTCGTAATTGACACCCAGCAACTCGGCCATCTGGCCGATCAGCTCGTCCTGTACGCGCTGCGCGGAGAACTCGTCGGCCTGGACGTCGAATTGCGACAGCGCTTCCTGGAAAAATTCGTCGAAGTCCTGAACCAGGGAGCGGCCCTTGGCGTAGCGCTCCCACGCGAGCATGCAGGCTTTGCGCATGACCGACAGGCGTTCGACCTGATGGCGACCGAGGCCGCCATAGAGCACGGTGGGGATCGCGGGCAGGAGATACTGCACCGCGTCGTTCATGCGGCTGATGTGCGACTGTTGTACCGGGAAGCCATCGGCAGCGAGGCGGCGGGCCAGCTCGGACTGGCTCAAGGTAGTGCCGCTTTCTTGCTCGTAGAACTCGCGTGCCTTCTCGACGCCGAGGGCGCGCTCGATGAACGTGAGGCCCCCGCGTAATTCATTCTCGGCCAGGTGGCCGGTCAGCATGACGACTTCGCCGCGGCTGGGCCACGGCCGGAACAGGCACGATATACGGAAAAACCGCTCGTCCTTGGTCTCTGACCATAGTTCGCGCAGGATCGCCAGCCGCGTATTTCCGCCGTTGCGGATGATGTAGTGGTCCTCACCTGGTCGGCGAGTGATGGCCGGCGCCGCGTCCAGACCGCGCTCGCGGATGGACGCCTTGATTTCCTCGTAGGCCGGGTTGCGTTTTTTCCTGGGATCGTGGTCGTAGGGGCGCAACTGATCTAGGGTCACGACCATGGGTGTGTCGGCGATCGGGTCGCTCAAGGTCGAGGCTGACGGGCCGCTGCGCTCGAACCCGGCCGCGAGCAGCTTGCCAGCCATCTGCTGGGAGGTGATCTCAGCCATGGCCGCCTCCCTGCGCTTGGTATCGGGCCTCGCGCTCGGCGCGGCGGATTTGCGCACGGGCATTCAGGGTCGCCCGGTGGTCACTGGCCGTCGAGCTGGTGTAGATCGCGGCGCAGCCAGGCTTGGTGAACTTGAGGTGGCCGCCAGGCGTGCGTTTGACGTGCCAACCTTCGCCAACCGCGAACTCGATCAGGGCGCGAAGCCGCTTGTGGCCTCGGGCAAGCTCATGTGCGTTCGCCATGGAACCTCCCGGCATCAAGAGGGTGTGGCGGACGGCCGGACACCATGGCAAATCGGTGCCGCCATTGCGGAAATAGTTCGTCTGCGAGGCCGCGCATGGTGTCGAGCGCGGCGGGGGCGACTCTGCCCGGCGGCTGGCGGTATTCGACCCGATGCACTGGCAATCCGCGCGTAGCTGCACGCGGATACGCCTCGATGGCCGGCACGTCGGTGGCCAGCACGCGGATGCCGGCATGGTCCTGGAAAAGATCGCGCAGGGCCTGCTGGATCAGCCGTGCATTGGCTGACACAGGGTGGACGCGATTGATGAGCAGATGCAGAGGTGGAGGCTCGATGCCCAGGTGCCGGTAGGGCGCAATGTCTTCGAGCAACTGCATGGTGCCGCGCCGCAGCTCGCGCGCCGCGAGGATTTCCGGGGTCACGGGCGACAGCGCGAGGTTGGAGGCGAGTACCGCCATCTCCAGCAGCACCGATCGCGCGCCTTGGGTGTCGATCAGTACCAGGTCATAGAGAGGCGCCAGGACCGGCAAGAGATGGCGCAACCGCAGGCGGCCATCCGGCGCGTGCAGCAGCAAGGTGTTCAGCTCGCCTCGGTGGTCGTTGGAGAGCACCAAGTCCAGGCCCGCGACGATCGTGCGGGACACAAGCAGCCCGAGGTCGCGCTCGTTGAAGGCCAGCAACTCGTAGATGCCACCAGGTGCGCGGTGACCTAGCTCGTAGTACGAGGACAAGGTGGGCTGCACGTCGAGGTCGAGCAGTAGCACACGCAGCCCCGCGTCGGCGGCAAGCCCGCCGAGGTTCGCGGCCGTGGTGGTCTTGCCGACGCCACCTTTTGTTGAAATGATGGATACGACCTGCATGGCGTTCTCCGTGTGAGGATGGGAAGTCCGCTGGAGAACGGGTCAGGCCCGGTTGTTGACGCGCTCGGCGATCCACTGATCGATCTCGATGGAGTCCCAGCCGACCGCGCGCACGCCCAGGCGCAGCGCCTTCGGGAACAAGCCTTTGCGCATCAGGTTGTAGATGTGGGCGCGTTTGAAACCGGACTTGGTTTCGACTTCATCAAGCCGCAGGATGCGGCGCTCGCTTGCGGGCAGTGCAGGTGTTTGCGACATGGCGGTCACTCCTGAACGCTCAGTGGCGTTTGTTGGCGTGACCTCCATTCAATAGACATGGATGGGAAAAGACATTGCAAATGCAATCTCCGCGATTGCACATACAAGATGGAAAACCTCAGACTGTCGCGCTACGCAGCCGGCGTCTGGCCGTGGCGAACTTGCCGTTTAGCGTCCGCTCCGCGATCCCCATGGCGCCGCTGTGATGGGCGACCAATGCACTGACCACCGCCTCCTGCGTCTTGAAGCTGGAGTACGGCACGCCCGAAGGCGACTGGCCGAGCATCAGGTCCAGCATGCTGCCGATAATGTTCAGGTAGGTGGCTTCGGCGCGATCACTGATCAGGCACTGTGCGCCAGCAGAGGGCGCCATCTGCTTGAGAAGCGCCCCGTGCTTTTCCTGCAACTCATGCAGTTGGCGTTTGTACTGGTCCAAGGTGGATTTCAGGGCCAGGCGCTCGACTAGCATCGCCTGCCCAGTTTCCAGCGAGATGAAGGGATGGGTGATGCGCTCGCTTCGGGAGAAGAGGAAGCCCGGTCGTTGCTCGGGATAGTGTTGGCGCATCCAGCGCTTCAGATCGACGTGGCGCACCGTCAGATCAGGGGAGTCGATCAGCGTGGAATCGCGCGTCGTGATGCCGTTCTGCCCGAAGGGCAGTTCTCCATTGAGGATGCCGTCGAAGATACGTTCGGTGCAAAGTCTCAGCTCGGCGCAACGTGGGCAGTCCAACGACTGCGGCAGGCGCCTTGGCGACGAAATCGAAGCCAGGATCACCTGCTCGTATCGCAGCAGCCCGGCCCAGCGGATGGACGCTTCGATCGGGCGATAGAACACCTTTGATGTTGGTGCATCATTCTTGTTCTCGTGCATGCTCCGTCTCCTTCCAGGAGAAGAACTACATGACCGACTCCTTTGTCACCGACCTCATGGTCGGCCTGTCGTCTGTGCAGGAAGTGGGCACCGAAGGCCGCTTCGTCATGTGGTTTGAATACTGCTCACCAGTTCGCGCAACTGGTAGTCGTCGTGTGCTCGATGTGCAAAAATTCATCGATTAGAAGGTCGAGCATCGGGACGTAGGCTCGACAGTGACGCTCACGCTATCAGGGTCGTGAGAAGTTACGGTTTCTGCAAAACCGTCTAGGTATGACCTGATATGCCAGCGGTCTCAGGAGGCGTTAAGGGGCCGCAATCGTCGTCGAATGTCCAGCCGGACGCAGCAAACCCGCGTCTGTCATGCTTGCCCCGTCATCCTGATATATCGACAAAGAATCGTGTGCGGAAACGCGGTGGCCAGCGTGCGCGTTCTTTCAAAGGAGCTTGAGCAGAAGGTCCTTGTGAGTTGTGGTGCAGGCGTTCCCAGCATCCGACCTGTGCCATCACCAGAACCATCTGCCTGATCGTCTTCACGATGATGGATGCGGGGCAGACAACCGGGCGTGGATGATGAGTTCGAGGCAGTCGCCTACGACGATGTACCGATCGTGGGTCTGGTGTACTGAGTGCAGCTCTTTGGACGTCTGTGGAACTCTTTGGACGAATTTGTTGCCGAGGACGAAAAACAAGGCTACAATTGAGGTCTTCGCTGGCCAGTCCAACGAAGAAAGTGTTTGGGAAACAACGACTTACTGTCCTAGTACACGTCTCGTTTCCCGCTCCAGTTTGAATACTGTGGCGTTCGCACGGTGCAGTGGTGGTGAGGGTCTTCAGGGCGCCTCACGCCGATTAGCAGTAAAGTTTCAAATTGCGGGAATAGCTCAGTTGGTAGAGCACGACCTTGCCAAGGTCGGGGTCGCGAGTTCGAGTCTCGTTTCCCGCTCCAGATTCTCCGGCAACGCTTGACGGCGGGGCAGGAAATAGAAATCCAGTCTGAATCGTGAGGTTCAGGTGCTGGTGCACTGAAAAGTGTTGTGTGTCCCCTTCGTCTAGTGGCCTAGGACACCGCCCTTTCACGGCGGTAACAGGGGTTCGAGTCCCCTAGGGGACGCCAAATGCGGGAATAGCTCAGTTGGTAGAGCACGACCTTGCCAAGGTCGGGGTCGCGAGTTCGAGTCTCGTTTCCCGCTCCAATTTATGATCTACAGACTTCCACTGACGTCTGTAAGTCGTTGAAAACAGGGGCTTCGGCCCCTTTTTTCATTCCAGGGCCGTCCACTGAAATCCACCGACAGCCAGCGTTTTTAAGGCCAGAATTGAGGCCAAAGAATGCGGGTGGATCCAGGATCGGATTGTTGCTGGGCCAGGAGTGGAGCCGTGACGAGCATTGAGCCTAAGTCTCAACTTAGGAGCTCGATGATGGCACTCTCTGATCTGATCGTTCGCCAGGCCAAGACCACTGGCAAACTCTACAACCTCCCCGATCTTGATGGCCTCGGCCTGGTGGTCTCACCGGTCGGCGGCAAGTCGTGGCACTTCCGTTACTACTGGCTCGGCAAGCAAAAGCGCATCTCTCTGGGTAATTACCCAGAGATCGGCTTGCGCGATGCCCGCATCCTGCGAGACGAAGCCAGAGCCCTGCTGGCCAAGGGCATCAACCCTCACACCGATCGCAAGCAGAAGCGGCACGCTATCCAGCTTGCGGCCGAGCACACCTTCAAGGCGGTCTTCGATGCCTGGGTGGAGCATCGCCGCAAGGAGCTCAAGGAAGGTCGCCAAAGCACGCTCTCGCAGATCCTGCGGATATTTGACCGTGATGTGCTGCCCAGCCTGGGCAAGATGTCGATTTTCGACATCCGCCGCCCCCAACTCTTGGGCGTGCTGGCAAAGATCGAAGAACGAAAGGCCTTCACCACCGCGGAAAAGGTTCGCACCTGGTTCCGGCAGATGTTCCGCTACGCCCTGGTAATCGCCGAGGGGATGGAAGTCAATCCGGCTTCGGATCTTGATGTCGTCGCGGCCCCCAAGCCGCCGACTGCTCACAACCCCTATTTGCGCCTGCATGAATTGCCCGACATGCTTCTCAAGCTGCGCGAATACCGTCGGCGGGGGCTGCAGACGCAGCTCGGCATCCGCCTGCTGTTCCTCACCGGCGTACGCACTGGAGAACTGCGCTTGGCGACCCCCGATCAGTTCGACCTGGACCGTGGTCTGTGGATCATCCCTCCAGAGTTCGTCAAGCAATTGCAGGATGAGATGCGCAAGGCGGGCAAGCGCCCGCAGGATGTCCCGCCCTATGTGGTTCCTCTGTCCCTGCAGGCCATTGAGGTCGTGCGGTACCTTTTCGGTGAAATGAAGCCGGCCCAGCGCTATCTTCTGGCGCACCGCAGCGAGCTCAAGAAGCGCATCAGCGAAAACACGCTCAACAGTGCTCTGCGCCGGATGGGCTACGAAGACCAACTGACCGGCCATGGCATCCGTGGCACGTTGTCGACTGCGCTCAACGAGGTTGGCTATCCCAAGATCTGGGTGGATGCCCAGCTGTCCCATTCCGATCCCAACAAGGTCAGCTCTGCGTACAACCATGCCAAGTACGTTGAGCCACGGCGCCGGATGATGCAGGACTGGGCCGACCGGCTGGATCTCTTGGAGCAGGGACACGTGGAGGCTGCGAGCGCGCATCTGACGATTCACATTGAAGGTGTGCCGGCGATGGCTGACGACGAGAAGATTGCCGAGGCTGCGATCGCGTCGGCCGTCAGCGGTGTGCCGTCCGCGGGTAGCGTGCCTATTGTTGTCAGCCCAGGGAGTCAGGGATTTGCATTCCAGCGCCTATCTCCAGTGCCGGTCGTGCAGGCCCCGGTGCCGCAGGAGCCGGAGGTGTCGGAGATCCAGCGCGAGCGCGAGGAAATGCTGGCGGTCTACGAGGCGCAGAGCAGCTTGCCCGTGCCACTGTTCGCCAAGCTGGCGGGCAAGTCCAAGGATCAGGTCAACCGCGAAGTGAAGGCCGGTAAGCTGCTGTCCATCAGTATTGGCAATCGCGGACAGCGCGTGCCCGACTGGCAATTGGTGCCGCTCAAGCTCAAGCTTACGCAGGTAATGCTGAAGCGGCTCCCTCACGTAGAAGCGTGGGAGCTGTATCACCTGCTGACGAAGCCTCACCAGGGGCTGGATGATCGGGCTGCCGTGGATGTTGTGACGCCGACCAACTTGGATAAGGTCGTGCAGGCGCTGCTGGGCCCTCAACGGCCGGCACCGGCGACTGCTACCGAATCATCTGGGTTCTCCGAGCCCATTCGTGAAAGCGTGAGGCGCCTGGTCGATAGTGCTGTCGCGCTGGAGGCTGTCTAGCGTTGTGCGAAGGGCGGCAACGCAGCGCCGCCCTTCGCCAAGAGTCGTCAACACCCAGTTCAACTTGCTCGGCTATGCGCCGCTCAGAAGGAGCACCACACTGGGTTAGCCTTGTGATGGCGGTTCTTCCGCATCACCTATGGCCTCCCGCAGTTTTGGACGAATCACGCCTTTGAGTTGAGCCTTCGCCCATTCGCTTCTCGCGTGAGTCTCGAAGCTGGCCAGAACCCACAGCGCGACATGGACCCGGGAGAGCAAAGCAACTGAGCCGGAACTGGCCGCAGTCGCGACCCAACTGTCTGCCTGATCCTCGGTCGCGGAAAGATAGTCGAGTATGCCGAGCGTGACGGGCTCTATGACCCCGGCGTCCGAATGCACGATTGATGTGCCATCGGGCATGTCCAGCGTCGGAAGCATGCGCAGCGATTGCGGCCCCCGATTTCCACGTAGAGGCACAGGGCACGTCCCAATCTGCAGCAGCAGGTTCGGGTCTTCTCTAGTGGCCCCATGTTCCCCGACCACCTCGAACGGCGTTGACGCAACGTGAGACAGGATCAGCCATGGGTGGATGTTCTTGTAGGTGACCTGTTCCTCATCGCCGAGGTCGATTTCGTGCTGCTCCCCATCGATGATGACCACGCCTTTGCCATCGGACTGGAACTCAATGTCCACCATGGCGCCATCGGGTAGCACCATCGCGTAGTGGCCGCCCGCGTCGAGCACTTCGCGCTCGGGAGGCATCTTCACCAGGGTGTTGATAAGGCCGACAGGCAGGCCGTTCGGACGTTTGGAGGCATCCACAATGGCTTGCGCTGCCACCACCTCGCCAAGCGGAAGATTACTTGCGGCGCCGGCGATCCAGGCAGCGGTCTCATGCAGATCTTCTTTCGAGCGTTTCACGACTTCATCGGCCAGCGCGTGCGCCATCTCGCTGGCCAGCAGCTCCGGCAGCCGAACCAGAACCGTCGCACCTGCTATATCGTGCATGCCAGGACGAACGAAACCATGACCGATCAGCCATTGCAGATCATCGGGCTCAAGTTCCCCTTTGACCGCAGAGCGTCGGATGAGGCCCATCTCCAATTGCTGGAGCACGATTTCTGGCGGCCGTGTTGTGTCCTGCGCATCCGCAATCATCGAGCGCGCCAGGCCCCTGAACCTGCGCCGCAGTTCGTGGTCGTGTGCGAAGCGCTCGCGAACGAGCGTCAACAGCCGCGGCCCGAGCAATGATGGCAGTGAAAGCGCCTGCGTTTCGGGCTTGCCCTTGAGCGCAGCATGACCAGAGGCACTGATCGCTCGCAGCACCCACGGCTCCCGGTACTCGGGCGCCATGTCGGCTCCATTCATCAAGTACAGACGGCGCTGCCC
The DNA here is from genome assembly GCF_002759075.1 of Pseudomonas sp. 382. Classification (NCBI taxonomy): domain Bacteria; kingdom Pseudomonadati; phylum Pseudomonadota; class Gammaproteobacteria; order Pseudomonadales; family Pseudomonadaceae; genus Pseudomonas; species Pseudomonas sp. 382. The sequence goes on along the minus strand of NZ_PEMX01000028.1, from coordinate 21,183 downwards.
CAAAAGAGCTCGAGCAAGTTTGAATTCGCCGTCGCGCAAGTGTCCAACACTCACGACCTTGGATCGGCGTCCCAACGGTGAGAGCGAAAGCTGGTTTGGAGTTTTGAGTACGCTCTGCGCTACACCGTCGTCCATAGCGACCACCACTGCCAGGGAGGAGCCAAACGCATTGGATGAGAGATCTTCGATTTCCCGCACGGATGCAGCGTCTGCTGCACGCAGACCGTCAAATGCCAGGACGAGCCGCACGCCATCGTGATTTGAGATGCGGATGAGCCAGTCTCGCGCCTCTTGAGGCGATACGGGCCAGCTCAGCGATCGCGAGATTGAGTCGGCCAAGGTTTGTAGCACGCCACCGCCAACGCCCGCCTCGACGTACAGGGTGGCGAGGGTGTCGCTCTGCTCCGTCCGAGCGCATAGTTCGCGTAGCACATTGCTCTTGCCGGCGAGAGGAGGGCCTTGCAGCACCAGTAGCTTTTCCCCCGCAACCAGGTTTCGCCACAACTGGTGGGTGGCAGCGCGTGGGGTGAGGAAGTCAGCGGCGAACGGCAACGCAGGCTCATCCCAGGACGCAGTGAGCTCTTCGATCGTCTCGGTTGACACGAGGCGAACGGCTTGCATCCAAACATTCGGTGCGGTACCCATAAGGGTATCGATAGCATGCCGAATGTCTACACCGGCGACGCGGCTTGCTTGCGTAATGAGGTCTTTGAATGCGTCTTCTGTCGCAGTCGCCGGCTTCCATGGATTCCCTGTGGAGGTTTCTAGGATCCTGACATCAGTACCGTTCGTGACCACTACTATCGGCGCCGGAGGCTGCACTAGCCGCGCATACGAAAGACCTTGCGCTCCATCATCAGCGGTCAGCTTGATGCGGGGTCTCTTCAGCTCCATGACGGCCAGGGGCTTGCCATCTTTCTCAAGCAGGATGTCAAGTCGAGCATCGGCGCGAGATTTCCCATTCTCGACCAACAGGGTCTGCCGTCCGAATTTAAAGCTGAACTTGATTTGGTGTTTGATAGCACCGTCCGGCAGCCAAGGAAACGCCATTTTGATCGCTGCTCGGACGCGAGCTTCCAGATCGGCTTCTGTCTCTGTCGTTGTAGTCCGGTTGCTCGACATATCTCATTCCAAATCATCAACATTTCCATTGCAGTAGCAATGATGGGGGAACTTTCTGCCTTTGGATGCCGCTAGCGCATCGCTTTAGAGCGCCCTGTCGTCGCGCAAGGGGTTCTCGGCCCCGCGTCAGAAGTGCGTCGGATTTGCATGCATAGAAGGATTGGACACCATAATAGCCTGAGAGATTTTTGTCTCATCAGCTCGGTCAATTAGACATGCTTCGACTTGCTGCTCCAGGTCATCAAGCGCATCCATGAATAGATAATCCAAGCCCGGGGTGTCTCTCGAAACGTCGAGGACGCGCAAGTACGCATAGATTTCGTCGCTACAACGAGCAAGGTCGAGATTCACATCCTTTCGCGTAGGCGTTTTATTCTGTGTTGGCGTTTTAAGATGATCTTCTACTTCACTCTTTGTCACATGGCTCGATTGCTGATCACCTCTAGTCAATGTCCCCTGAGCGCACGCGCCGCCACACTGTATGAGCAGGGCTATGCCAAGGAACAGTCCCAGTCCTGAGCATTTTGCATAGCGCGTGCGACTTTTCTTGAAATTAGTGGGTGTTAGTGGCATGGGCGAATCCACGGAAATTATTGACCCCGAATCGAAGGGGAAAGGCATCTATCACCGCGATTCGGGGGTAAGTAGGGTGGCTATAACTAAACAGCTTGAGCTAGCAAGACACCACGGAACCGCTAGCGTCGTGACAAGTCCCACTGCGAGTGACACCATCTTTCGTAATAGATGTCTGTCCGCTATACGTCTTTCCGTCGGCGGCGGTCGCGGTTCCCTGATGCGTGAAGCCCTGTCCGTTCTGCCAGGTGCTGTTTCCATTGAATGTCCCGCCCTGTGCAGTTTGCCCATTTCGCTGGCGTGAGTAGCCCGCGTCATTGCCATTGATATAGCTGCTGCCCGAGCTCTGGCTATAGCCACCGAATGCGTTGCCTGCATAGGAACTGCCATTTCTGGTGGCATTGCCCGTTCCATCGGTGATGGTCTCATGGCGCCGGTCGTAGCCTCGGTTGTATCCAGCCCCGGCCTGGGCCGCATGAGTAGTAATCCCTCCAGAAGAATTTTGCTGAACTATGCGGCCCCTTCCAGCCCATTGGGCCGAAGCGTTGGCGGATAGCAGCAGGGCAAAGCCTGCGATTGCAGTGAAGGAAATTGAGCGGAAGCGAATGTTCATGAATCATCCTCGATGTCGGGCGTCACGCCCGGAAAAGCCCATGGCATCTGCGCCAAGATGGCTATCGCATTAGATCATTGACTGACGAGTAAGTCAATGAATGGATGATGACTGATCCGAGCGCGAGGTCGTGGCGTCAAGCCCCCCTCTGCTGAGGTCTGCTTTAGTGCTCTACAAGTTCGTGGGCCCGTGCCATCGGCGTATGCCGCAGCTGATGCGACCTACAGCACTCTGATGACTTCGGCCTCACCGATGCGCTGCCGTTGCAGTCCGAGCGCATCAGGTTGCGGTCATGTGAGCGCCAGAGTGCCACTGACGTCGTTGGGCCAGGCGAACTTGCCGCCGTGTAGCCGGCGCACTGCCGGCTACACGGCGATGCCGTCGTGCACGGCACCTTCATGCGATTGGCTCGGTGGTTGGGTCAATCCGGCCAGAAGAACGTCAGGCCAGCGTTGTTGTCGTACGGATTGAAGTTGAATTCCGGTCAGGCCGTGCCCTTCACCCTGTTGACATAGAGGCCATCGAACTAGTCGGTGAGATCCAGATTGACGACGCCGCTGACGCGACGTTCGGATTGGTTCCGCCGCCCGAACCGTCGAAGCCGTCCTTGAAGATCGTATCGCCGCCACCGACCGTCAGCTCCACAGGAACCGCAATGAGGCGATTGCTCGCATCGTTGCTGTGGACGCAGAGGTGGGCATCGTAGACGCCGTGCGTCAGGCTGGTCGCGTTGAACGTGACGGTCGTCGCGGTCGAGGCACCACCTGCGGTCGTGCCGCTGGCCGGAGCCACCGACAACCACGGCACATCTTCCGGAGCGGCGCAGCCACGGGACGGAACGGCGATCGAGAATGCCGAGATTTCGGTGCCGTTCGGGAACGGAGCGACTTCAGTGGCGAGGCCGGTCGACGTATCCAGCGTGTACATGACGCCCAGGGCGTTCCCGTCGTAGCCCGCGTACCACAGCACGCCGGTGGACGGATCGAAGTCGATGTCCTGCGCGTAGTTCGCGTTGAACCCGATCGGGCCGATCGCCTGGAAGGCGCCGCTGGTCTTGTCGATCGCGAGCAACTGATCGCCCGTGATGTCGAGGCCGTACATGTTGCCCGCCTGGTCGAATGCCGCACTGACCAGGAAGACGCCGTCCGACTCGCCGACCTGCGTGAACGCGCCGGTGGTGAGATCGACCGTGTACAGGTACGTCGTCGGGCCGGAGCGATCCGTGCAGAGGCCGTACATCGTGCTGGTCGACGCATCCCAGCGCAGCGCGCTACAACCAAAGCCGGTGCCTGGATCCGGATTGATGACGGTAACCGCGCCGGTGGTCGTGTCGATCGACGCGAAGCCGCCGGTGCTGTAGCCGATCAGGTATTCCTTGCTGAAATCGTTGTTCGCGAACGAGCCGCCGTAGTAGTCGCCGCCAATCGGGCCGATGGTGGTGAACGGATCGGGAGCCGCCGCATCGAACGAGTCGTAGTTGCCGCCGCCGTCGCCGTAGGACGGAACCTGGGCGATACCCGCCGGATGCGGACCGATGTGCGTGAACAGCGGCTTGCCGTCCTTGCCGCGCAGAACCGGTGCCCGCTTGCCGGACAGCTTCTGGTGCTGTTCCTCAGTCAATGCCCGTGCGTGGTAGGGCGTGGTCGGGAAGTGCGCGCGCACGTTGCCGGTGCTCGGGACTTCGTCGATGGTCCAGTTCAGGTCGCGGTTGCCGGTGTTGCCGATCGTCAGCGAGGCGGTTGAGGTGCCGCCAGCGTCGACGATCGCGCTGAGCGTGCCCGGATTGACCGAGATGACCGGTGCGCCGACATCGAGCGTTGCGCTCGCCGTTGCGGTGAACAGGTTGTTGATGACGCTCGGCGACCATGCGATCGACTGGCCGTCATGCAGCGAAGCGGTCATGAACGAATACTGGTTGGCGATCGACGCGTTCTGCTGGACGCCGACGGTGGCGCAGAGGCCCCCGTCGCAGACGGCCGGGTCGGTACCATTGAACGCGCCGTTCGCGGTGTACTCCACGTCGTTGTATTCGAACGAGAAGTTGCCCGTCGCTTCGTTGATGATGACTTCGAACGTCGCGCTGTCGGTGTTGTCCGGTGCGCCATCGTAATGCAACTGCGCGTCGTACTCGATGACGAACTGGCGGTTCGGCGTGGTGCCGAGCGTGGCGTAGTAGACCTGTCCCGGGTTGGACGTGTAGAAGTCGTCCCACAGCGGAATCAGCGACGGCAGCGCGTTCAAGTCGTCCATTGCGCCCGGCAACGCGGTGTTGAAGTACGTGATCCTAGACCCCGGCGAACCCACGTTGACCGCGCCGTTGTTGCCGATCGTCAGCACGTTCGATGTCGTGCCGTAGAACGGGAACGAGAACGGCATGGTGACGTCGGTGTGGCCGTCGTCGGACAGGTTCAGCGGCGTGCCCGTTGCCGAGATGTCGACGAAGTTGGACGCGCCGGTGTCGTCGTAGCCGTAGCCCAGCGTGCCGTCCTGCGACGTCCAGGTCGTCGTCACGGTGCCGTTGTTGGACGGTCCCGCGGTGACGTTGCGGTTGAACTGGATGCTGCCGCCATCGGACAGGTCTTCACGCGTCAGCGAGAACAGCGTGCCGCCGAGCGTGTCGGTGAGCATCTGGTAGCTGAGGTCGACACCGGTATGGTTGGTGACTGTGTAGCAGAAGTTGACCTGGTCACCGACGACGACGCTGAGGTTCGTCGAGGTGCCGCACTGCGCAGGATCGCCGTTGTCGAGCGCGAGCGTCAGAGAGAGTTCGAGGTCCGAACCGCCGCCGCCCGTGGTGCCGAGAACCTGGAATCCGAAATCACGGCCGGCAAAGGCGGTGACGCAGGTTCCGAGCGAGGTCCAATCGGGGCAGGCCGTATCCGTGGGGTAGAAGCCGCCGGGATTGCGCCAGGCGCCTTCGGCCCCGGTCGCGGTCGTGGTCTGCAGCCAGTAGAACGGCCAGTTTGTGTCGCCGACGCCGTTGATGAAGGCGACGGAGACCCAGTAGGTGCCGGCGTCGAGATCGCACGGCGTGTTCAGCGTGAGGCCGGCCAGCGTCGTGTGGGAGTCGTACATGCTCGGGTTGTTCGTCGACGCGAGCGACGTACAGACCGGCGTCGCGCCAGGCAGTCCGCCGTCATCCGGGTAGACGTAGACGTCTGCAGATTCGGTGACTTCCGTCGAGTAGAAGTTGAACGACAGGATACCGAAACCGGTGACGGTCCAGCCGCCGACACCGACGACGAAATCGTCTGCGGCATCCGCGCTGGGAGTCGTGAGTTCACTGCAGCTGCTGGACGCGCAACCGCAGCGGTTGGTCGTGCAGTTGATTGCCGGAGTTCCGTTCGAAGTCAGCGAAGCTGTCTGATCGTAGAGTACGGTGCCTGTGCCGCGATTGCTGTGAGCGATGCCGTGGTTGGCGAGCGAGATGCGGCCTCCCGCCGAGTGGCGCATCTGCGAATAGTTGCTTGCGGTTTTTTCCGATTGTGGGTGTCGGTGAATCTGTGCGATTTTTGCTTTAGAGCCGCCGGTCTGTGGTCCATAGTGAGTCTTGGCCGCATTGGCGTTGTTGGCGTTCGAGTCTGAGGCAGCGAGTGCCATCAGAACTGCGGCGGAGAGTAAAGAGAGCTTGCTGTAGATCCTGCTTTCGATCATGTGATCCCCATGGGGAGGCTGGCGCACGAGCGCCCGCGGAACATAGCAACCGTCGCAACGCAGTGGAAATAACTTTTCAGGAAGGGAATGTTCACGCGTCAAACTGCACGTTGTTCACAGGGGTGTGATACCGAAACAAACGGCGCTGCCAAGGGCGGAAACGCGGTATATCGCGGACGGGACCGGCGCCCGATCTTGGCGCAAAGTGCTCCATCGGCGACGCGGCACGCTCTGCGGTTACGGTCGCTCGACCATGAGCTAACCGCTCGTCCAGCTCGGCTGTGCCAACGCTTTGCGCAACGGATCAAGCAGATCGCCATAGAGCGCGCAGCGCGCCGTATTGCGCCGCATGGGCTCGCGCACTTGGTTCGCGCTCGCCGTGCGCACGCTCCGAACGGCTTCGTGGGAGCGCCGGGCGGCCGCGACTTGTCCGCATTGCCGGCGCGTAAACGTGGTTTCGGCATCGTGTTCCAGTCGTATTCGCTATTTCCCAACATGACGGTGGCCGAAAACGTCGGCTACGGCCTGCGCATACGTGGCGAAAGCCGCGACCGCATCGCCGCGCGGGTGACGGAACTGCTGGCGCTGATCAAGCTGCCCGACTACGCGCATCGCTATCCGCACCAACTGTCCGGCGGCCAACAACAACGCCCAGCAGCGCCTCGTAGCTGAAATCGTGCATGTGATGCGGGTAGCACGCATTCCAGAAGCGCCTCAAGCGGTCGTAGTCGCGCAAGAACGCGGCCATGTCCTGCAAGTCATAGCTGTAGCCATGGCCATCGCTGTCAAGACGCGTAGCACTATCGGAAGCCGTCATCGGAAGAGGATTGCCCAGAAGGAAAGGATCGCCCGGCACAGCGGACGGTTAGCTTAGCCAACGGCCGCGCGGGCGGCGGAAACTCAGGTCCCTTCCTCGTGCTTTCTCGTCACGGTGCGCGCGTTCGCGCACGCGGGCCAAACCTGTGCACGCCGCGTCGCTCGCGCGTCTGTCACCTCTGTACTTGTGAACATTTCTAAACGGTGCGCGGCGCGAGTTCGGCAGAGTAGTGTCCGAGCCCGCCGGATTGCCGGAACGCGCGAGGGGACCAACCATGCCCCGGCACAAAAGACGCAGCAGCGACAACGTGGTCAAGGACGGATGAGGGGATGTCCCGAGGTCGAACTTCAGTTTGCATCGGTAGATCTGGTTGGGCTTAGCTTGCATGCGCCTCCAGCTAAGTCGTATTCGATCTTTGCAGGTTATCTCCCCATTACTGCAGACATGATGGACTGGTGCAGCCAGCGCGGAGTAGCCCAGGTCAAAGCCGTGATAGCCTTGTTGCTAAATCCCGGAACCACACTCATGCGGCCTGCTTGTAATGCTCGGATCCCGGCACGAACAACGGGCTGGGGATCCATCATGATCATCTTTAGTGCCGGGGTAAGTGTTTGCTTCGCGCGCTCAGCAAACCCAGTGTCCGACATGCCCGGGCAAAGCGCCGTTACGATCACCCCGTCGCTCTTTAGTTCGCGATGAAGCGCTTCTGAAATTCTCAGCACGTAGGCTTTGGCAGCGGAGTAGACGGCAAAGTTTTTGACGCCCTGATAGGAAAGTAGGCTAGCAACCATCAAAATGCTTCCTGTTTTCCTGGACCGCATGTCTCTTCCGAAGAGGTACGTCATCGCTGTTAGGCTAGCAATATCAAGATCGATCATTGCTAATGAATAGTCCAAAGGCTGATCCAGGAAGGAGCCATTTAATCCATGGCCTGCATTGTTGATCAACACATCGACCACAATGCTACGCTCACGAAGACGCTGATGGAGGTCTGTGACCTCGTAAATCGAGGATAGATCTACTTGCTCTACGATCACGTCAACCTTCGCGGTTTCGCGCAACTCTTCAGCGAGTGATTCGAGTTTACTCAGGGTGCGTGCTACCAGAACGAGCGACCGACCCTGTGCCGCATATTGTTTGGCGAACTCAGCTCCGAACCCACTTGATGCCCCGGTCACAAGTACCCAAGATTTACTTTCTGATGTCATGTGGTAGCTCTCCAATCATTCTTGAATTCGCTTGTAAGTGCACGCTGCTTCCTTTGGCTGGTTAATTGTTGAACTATAAATATTCAACCTCGGAGATCAGAGTTCTTCGCCGCAACTTCTAGACGCCAAATCGCGTGCGCGAGCAATGAAGCGATCTAAGGGTTCTGATATAGGTGAATCCCGACGCAGTAAGTATGTAGCGAGGGTCGCATCAGGCCAGTCTAGAGGTCGAAGCACAACGTCGGGATGACGACACATTACGCCCTGAGCGGCCGGTACGAGTCCTAGCCCATATCCTGCGGCCACCAGTGTCAGAAAGAGATCCAGAGAGCTAACGCGCTGAGCGATCACGGGATCTTTGTCCAGCGTCCTTAATAAACGATCAATCTGTCTCGTCTTACCCTCGAAGATCTTCGGATGGCATGCTATGAGGGGATAACGACCAACCTCGGTCAACGGGATCTTTTTGTGAATCAACACTGGATGTCGAGATGGGACGGCCACCATTAACGCATCCTTCCCGAGTAGTTCAGGAACGATGTCGTCGCCGACCTCGTCGGAACGCGCGAGACCTACATCACAATCACCCACTCGCAAGCTATGCAATAGCTCGGACAGCGGCATCTCAGTCAGCAGGATACCCACCTCGGGTTCTTCCTCGCGGCATCGCGCGAGAAGCGTGGGCAGCCATAGGTCGATTGCTCCATCTGAAATAGCGATACGGAGTGTGCTGCTATGCCCGCTTGCGACCGCTCTGACGTTTTCACGTGCAACTTCGAGATTGGCGAAAAGCCTTCGGGCATCTTGCAATAAAGCTGTACCTGCAGGCAGCAGGCGTGTCCCTCTGCGATTTCGTTCGAAGAGTTGCACCCCTAATTCGAGCTCTAATTCCTGGATTGCTCGCGACAAGGGCGATTGTTCGATATGCAAACGATAGGCAGCCCGAGAGAAATTGAGTTCTTCGGCAACGGCGATAAAGTAGCGCAGGTGGCGAAGGTCCATTTCCTTATGTTCCGGAGACTGGCGTAGAAAATTCAGCCGGGCGTTCCTGCGCCCCTGGCCGCACCTGTCGTACGCCATGGCGCGACGGATATGTCGACGCTGTGTCAACCCCGAAGGCAATGCAGCGCAATGTGCTTGGAGCATGGCTTGCAGGAGGCTCAGCATGGTCGGTACTCCAATATGGAGTCGATTCATCGGGCGCAATGGAAGTGGCTGTACTTTCCCGGCCTTTCCTCATTGAATCGCCACAGACTCGGAGCCAGGTGCCTGCCAACCACCGCCGAGTGATTTAAAGGCCGCGATCACTGCCTGAGCAGACTCCGTCTGCGCCTGCGCCCTGGCGTCAGAAGTCTGTAGAAGAGTGCCGTCAGCCTGGAGGACATCGATCAGACTGGCTGTGCCCTTCTGGTAAGCGATGAACGAAGATTGGCGTGCTTGGGTCAGAGAAGCTTCGCCGCGAGCAAGTGTGGCCGTCTGAATTTCTCGGTTGACGAGGGACGAGAATGCATTCTCAACATCTTCGGTCGCACGTAATACTGATTGGCGGTAAGCCGCCAAGGCTTCAGCTTCCTGGCCTTTGGCTTGATCAATCTGTGCGTTAATACGACCGAAGTCAAAGAGCCTCCAGCGCAAGCCCAGCACGGCTGACGACTGGCTGGCGCCATTGGAGAGCAGGTTGCCGCTAGAAATAGATGTTGCACTACCCAGCAGGGCGTTGAGGGAGAACTTTGGGTAATACTCGGAGATCGCAACACCGATGCGCGCGTTGGACGCAGCAAGGCGGCGTTCGGCCACGATGAGGTCCGGTCTGCGGCGTAGCAGATCAGCGGGCGTTCCAGCGGAGCTGATCTGCGGAGCCCTCGGAATTTCACCAATAGCTGCCAGTTCTGTGCGATGAGTACCCGGAGGTGTGCCCAGCATCACATCCAGGGCGTTCATTGCGGCATCCAGGCCGGTCTGGAGTACGGGGATAGTCGCCTGGACTTGTGCGAGCGAACCGTCGGTCTGTCGAACCTGATACTCCGCAGCCAATCCTTTGCTGTGCAAGAGCTGGACTTTTTCCAGGAGATCCTGTTGAGTCTTGACCTGTCGGTTCGCAATGTCCAGCCGGGTCTGCAGTCCGCGGATGGTGACGTAGATGTCGGCGGTTTGTGCGGCGACCGCCAGTCGCGTAGCGGCTGCTCCGGCCTCCGAGGCCTGGTACTCGGCGAGAGCGGCTTGGCGACCGCGGCGCAGTCCCCCGAATATGTCCAGTTCCCAGCTTGCGCCTAGGTTGGCCTCGTACGAGTTCCCGTATCGGTCAAAGTCCGGGGTAGTGTTGAGCACCTGCCCGAGCGGGGTTTCAATGGATTGATAAGCACGTCCAGCCTGGCCATTGATACTGGCTGAAGGCAATAATGCGGCTGTGGCGGCGCCGAGTCCGGCGCGCGCCTGGCTGACTCTGGCCGACGCTTGTGCAAGATCAAGGTTCTGCGCAAGCGCCCGGGCGACGAAATGACTCAGCATGGGATCTCCAAAGCTTTCCCACCAAACGGCAAGGTCGGCGGGTGTCGCCGCAGCGCGCCGCTCAACTGCCGGCTGAGCCACGTATCCCGCCGAGAGCGGAGCGTCTGGGCGGTGGTAGTCCGGACCAACCGCACAACCTGTCATGAGGCTGGCGCTCATAACTAGGGCAAGAGAGCGTGGGGAGAACATGAAGAGTCCTAGATTCAAGTGTCAAGGTGACTATATTACAGAAAGGTCACTAGTTGTCAATCCGGGCTCATGGAGCTAAGCTAGAAAAATGACTGAAAACAGCAATACATCCCACTCGCGTGGGCCTTCGGAGCACAGCGTCCGCGATCAGATCGTGGACGCTGCGACAGAGCATTTCGGTCACTATGGTTACGAGAAAACCACCGTGTCTGATTTGGCCAAGGCCATTGGCTTCTCCAAGGCGTACATCTATAAATTTTTCGATTCCAAGCAGGCGATCGGAGAGGTGATCTGCTCGAATCGGCTCGCTACCATCATGCAGGTCGTCGACTCGGTGATTGCCGACTCTCCTACGGCCTCAGAGCGGCTAAGGCGGCTTTTTGTGGCGTTGATCGAAACGGGTAGCGATCTGTTCTTTCGTGATCGCAAGCTCTACGACATCGCTGCTGTTGCTGCGCGGGATCAGTGGCCTGCGGTATACGAGCTCGAAGCGCACATGCGCCAGGTGATCCAGAACATCCTTTTGGAGGGGCGCGAGTCCGGCGAGTTTGAGCGTAAAACTCCGCTGGATGAGGCGGCAAATGCCATCTATCTAGTGATGCGGCCTTACGTCAATCCTGTGCAACTCCAGTACAACCTTGAAATGGCGCCAGTGTCGGCCGTCCAGCTATCAGCGCTCATCTTGAGGAGTCTGTCGCCATAGACTGTGCGTGACTATTGACAATATTGGTCACTAGTCGGAAGATGTGGTTCCTGTTCTGTTAATCCAAGTAAGGGAACCCATGCTTCGGCTACGACCTGCCTCCATTGCCGTTTGCTTGCTGCCTCTCGTCCTGACGGCGTGTGGCAAGTCCTCCACGGCCGATGATCCCCGCACTCACTCTCCGCTGGTGAGATCAGCGCCGGTCTCCAGTTCTTCAGGGTCCACCCGTTCCTTCACTGGCACCGTCGCCGCTCGCGTTCAGAGCGACTTAGGCTTTCGAGTCTCGGGAAAAGTGCTTGAGCGCCTGGTCGATACTGGTCAGGCCGTTAAGCGCGGTCAGCCATTAATGCGCCTTGACCCGATCGACCTTGAGTTGCAGGCGCGCGCGCAGCAAGAGGCAGTGACGGCGGCTCGGGCACGAGCCAAGCAGACCACGGACGACGAGGCGCGCTATCGCGATTTGGTCGCCGCAGGCGCTGTTTCAGCTTCTGCCTATGACCAGATCAAGGCGGCTGCCGACTCGGCCAAGGCTCAGCTAAGCGCTGCGATAGCGCAAGGCGATGTTGCCCGCAATGCCTCCGGCTATGCCGTTCTGTTGGCAGATGCTGACGGAGTGGTGATGGATACGCTGGCTGAGCCCGGGCAGGTCGTCAGTCCCGGGCAGCCGGTTGTTCGGCTGGCGCGGGCAGGCCAGCGAGAGGTTGTCGTTCATCTGCCTGAGACGCTGCGGCCGGCCTCAGGATCGACAGCACAGGCGACGCTTTATGGCAGTGGCACAAGCGCTGTACCCGCCAAGTTGAGGCAGCTTTCGAACTCTGCCGATCCTCTGACGCGTACCTTTGAGGCGCGGTATGTTCTTGATGGTGCGTTGGCTAGCGCGCCGCTCGGTGCAACCGTTGCCCTACAGATCGCGGAGGGAGCGGCGAACAAACAGGTGCTGCAGGTGCCAATCGCTGCTGTCTACGACCCAGGAAAAGGAACAGGCGTTTGGGTCATTGCGGGCACACCCACGAAAGTGACTTGGCGTCCGGTTGAAGTTCTGAGTCTCGCCGATGATTCCGCACGCGTGTCCGGTGATCTCAAGGTTGGCGAGCAGATTGTGGCGTTGGGAGCGCACTTGCTGCAGGACGGTGAGCAGGTTCGACTGGCCTCGCAGAGTGACGTCAGTGCGGCCGGGAGTCGTCCATGAGCGAGGGGCGTTTCAACTTCTCGGCGCTCGCTGTGCGCGAGCGCTCTATCACCCTATTCCTGATCTTCCTCATCGGCGCAGCCGGCATCCTGGCGTTCTTCGGGCTGGGTCGTGCGGAGGATCCGCCGTTCACAGTCAAGCAAATGACGGTCATTACTGCTTGGCCTGGTGCTACAGCGCAGGAAATGCAGGATCAGGTGGCTGAGCCGCTCGAAAAGCGCATGCAGGAACTGAAGTGGTATGACCGAACGGAAACCTATACCCGGCCGGGTATGGCTTTTACCGTAGTGTCGCTGGCCGATAGAACGCCGCCATCGGAAGTCCAGGAAGAGTTCTACCAGGCGCGCAAGAAGCTCGATGATGAATCGCGAAAATTGCCAGCGGGTGTAATCGGGCCGATGGTGAACGACGAATTTTCGGATGTCACTTTCGCGCTCTTTGCGCTCAAAGCCAAAGGTGAGCCGCAGCGGTTGCTGGTGCGAGATGCAGAGGCGTTGCGCCAGCGCCTATTGCATGTGCCGGGAGTGAAGAAGGTCAACATCATCGGTGAGCAGGCTGAACGGATCTTTGTGTCCTTCTCTCACGATCGCCTCGCAACGCTCGGGGTATCTCCGCAAGACATCTTCTCCGCCCTGAACAACCAGAACGTCCTTACGTCTGCTGGATCGATTGAGACGAAGGGGCCGCAGGTTTTCCTGCGTCTGGACGGTGCATTCGACAAGCTGGAGAAGATCCGAAATACGCCGATTGTGGTGCAGGGGCGTACGCTCAAGCTATCAGATATTGCAACGGTAGAACGCGGCTATGAAGACCCGGCGACTTTCCTGATTCGTAACAACGGTGAAGAGGCCCTTCTGCTCGACGTCGTGATGCGCGAAGGGTGGAATGGACTGGATCTAGGCAAGGCACTCGACGCCGAGACGGCCAAGATCAACGAGAACATGCCGTTGGGTATGGCTCTTGTGAAGGTTACCGATCAGTCTGTGAACATCGCATCGGCTGTCGATGAATTCATGGTCAAATTTTTCGTCGCGCTGCTTGTTGTGATGGTTGTTTGCTTCGTCAGCATGAATCGCCCAGGGTTCCGTAGACACCTCGCAGCCATAAACTATGGCTTAGGCGGAGGTGGTTATGAGCACGAAGCGGTACACCGATGAGTTCAAGATCGAGGCGGTCCGACAGATCGTTGAGTACGGCCGTCCGGTAGCGGAGGTTGCCGAGCGACTGGGCGTGTCGATCCATAGTCTTTACGGCTGGAAGCGGCAACAAGGCAAAGGCGATGTTGGCCGGCGTGTCGAGCAGGACCAGAACGCGGAAGTGCGCCGCCTCAAGGCTGAGCTACGCAGAGTCACTGAAGAGCGAGACATCCTAAAAAAAGCCGCCGCGTACTTTGCAAAGGGGTAAGAGCAAAGTACGCCTTCATGAAGCAACACGCAGATGAGTTCGGCCTCGCGGCGATGTGTCGGATGCTTGGCGTCCATCGCAGTGGCTACTACGCCTGGCTAAAAGAGCCGGCAAGCGCTCGCGACAAGGACGATCAGCGGTTGCTCGGCCTAATCAAGCACAGCTGGCTGGAAAGCGGCTCTGTGTATGGCCACCGCAAAGTGACCACAGATCTGCGCGAGCTTGGCGAGACGTGTAGTCGTCATCGCGTGGCACGCTTGATGAAGAGCGAGGGGCTGCGGGCAATGGTCGGCTACGGTCGGCGACCACGCCCATTGAGCGGCCCTGTTGGATCAGTCGCCAAGAACGTTCTGGCTCGCGGCTTCAAAGTCAGTGAGCCAAATCGCGCGTGGGTCACGGACATCACCTACATCCGCACGTACGACGGCTTCCTGTACTTGGCGGTAGTGCTTGATCTGTTTTCGCGTCAGGTCGTTGGATGGGCAACCCGACCAACTCAACATACGGACCTGGTTTTGCAGGCGCTATTGGCCGCAGTGTGGCGGCGCAAGCCAAGCCCCGGGCTTCTGCTTCACTCCGACCAGGGAACCCAGTTCACCAGCGAAGACTGGCAGAGCTTCCTGCGCGAGCACGACATCGTGTGCAGCATGAGTCGACGAGGAAACTGCCATGACAACGCAGCGATGGAGAGCTTCTTCCAGCTACTGAAGCGGGAGCGTATTAAGCGGAGGATCTACAGCAATCACGACGAGGCACGGGCCGACGTCTTCCAGTACATCGAGATGTTCTACAACCCAAAACGGCGGCACAGTTCCAACGACGGGCTGTCCCCGGTAGAGTTCGAGAAGCAGTACGCACTAAACGGCTGACGACTGTCTACAAAATCCTGGGCGATTCAGTAGGTCGCAAGCGCACGCTTCTTGGGCACATCGATGAGTAGCTTGCCTTCAACTTTGTACTGCCTACCGTCGGGTGCGATCATCGGCCGGCTTTGCTGCAACGCAATGCCCGTTGCATCCAAGATCGGGTTTCCGTCACTACCCACGATTGAATGGGCTGCATCGAGTTGAACCTGGGCGCCTGGATAGAAATCGGCAATGGGGGTCACTACGTTGTTGCCCACCATCGGCCGAACGAATCCAGCGATGACGAGCAACAACGCAAGACAGGCCAATATGATCTTCAGCGTGCGAATTCCCGCTGTTTTCGTACGTACTGCATCAGTCGAGAAGCGAGCGTAGAAGTACAGCGTTGTCCAGAAGAGCGGGAATCCAGCGGCAAGTACATAAACGGTACGAGATGGCGTAAAAAATGCCATCGCCATGAATGCCATGCTCAATAGATTGAATACACCCAACCAAACGGGAAGGTGGTTCCATATCTCACGGAAAAGGTACCGCACCCCGGAATAGGAGTTGCTGACATTTTCCGATGGCGGCGGCTTTAGTCCATTCCATGTTATGAGGCTCATGATCTTCAGGCTCTTGATTGGAGAAGATGTTGCGGGGATCTGAGGATCACTGGCCTTGAGATTGCGCCATGAACGTCTTGAGTTGATCCAGCGTCACGTAACCTTTTCCATCTGTATCTATCTCAGCGAAATGCTGGGCCACGCGAGGCATGCCCTTAGTGGCCTCTTCCTTTGTCAACTTTCCGTCGTGGTTGGCGTCGGCCTGCTGGAACCTGCTTTCCAGTACGTTTGCCATGCGGCCACGCATGGCGCCGCCGCCCATCTGAGGTTGGGCGGCGGCCATGCCGGAGACAACCAGCAGTCCAATAGTGATCAGTGTGCGCATCGAAATTTCTCCATGTTCCAAGTGGTTGGGGCGTCTCCCGCAGACGCAGCGGCGGTTCCGTTGCATCGAGAGGACAGCCTCATTGTGCCATTGACTTACTGGACAGTCAATGAACGAATGCGCTAGACTGTAACATCACTCATAGACACACGGGACTCCTTCATGCCGACAGAAAAACCACAAGGAATTCGGGCCCAGAAGAAGGCAGAGCGTCCAGGCGAGATCCTGCGGGAGGCGTTCGCCGAATTCGTCGACAAGGGTTTCATCGCCGCACGAGTCGAGGACATCGCCAAGCGCATTGGTGTCACCAAGGGTACGGTGTACTTCTATTTCGAGACCAAAGAGCGGTTGTTCGAGGAGGTCATGGCAAGCGTTTCGGCAGCCATAGCGAGCGATATTGCATCCATTCCGCTCGATACGCGGGGAACCTATGTCGACCAGTTGAAGAATTTCATTCTTTCCGTCTATGGCATGTTGGCCAAGCACCCGGAAGGTCGCGAAATGGTTCGACTTCTCATTGCTGAGGCGCCCCGCTTCCCGGAGTTGACTGAAAAGCATCACGATCATTTCATTGGCCCGGGCGTGGCCGCTATCAAACGAATTGTCACCAATGGCATCGCTGCAGGTGAGTTCACTGATTCGGCGTTGGCTGACTTTCCGCAGTTAGTGATGAGCCCTATCCTGGTGTTGACCTTTGGGCAGTTGCGTTTTGCAGGGCGTAGGCCCATTGACCCAAGAAAGTTCATCGAAGCCCACCTTGAGTTGGTGATCAACGGATTACGGGTGAGGTGTTGATGTTCTACTGCAGCGCTGCGGCTGCGAGTCGATACATGAAAAACAATGCCAGCGAGGTCCCTAAAAATGTGAAACGAGTAGCCCAAAGCAAGGTCGTGCTCAGCGTGGCATCCATATTTTTATTTCCACCTACCGTCCTACCAGCTGCAGCGCGAAGTTGCGCAGTTGGATGCCAGCTCTGGTTCTGGGGACCATGAACCGCCCTGTCATTCCCATGCGGCGGATATAGGGATCTACACGTGAACGATGTTGGGCCTCATACAGTGCCAGGGCTGTAGTGGGGGCGCCGCGATTTCTATCCAGTGCGTCGGCCAGCGTCTCCGCGCCCAGCATCGCCAGGCTAGACCCGTTGCCGAATAGCGAAGCGCATGACGCGGCATCGCCCAGGAGTGCGACTCTTCGGTCTCGCCAACGGGGCAGGCTCACGCGACATACTGCGTCGAAGTAGACATCCTCGGTATCTGCATAAGCTTTGAGCAGCTCCTCGGTTCTCCACCGTCCACCGGCATAGCAGTCCTGCAGCAGCATGCGCTGCGCATCGACATCGGTGTGTCCTACCCTTGCTCCACTGCGGAACAGGAACATCGCTAATGCAGACCCTAGGGCAGGGTGTACGACGAGTGCACGATCTGGCTCGTTATAGATGAGTACGCGGGTGGGATCGTTGGCTATTTCGGTTGTGTGGACGCTGGCGACATAGAGGCCCAACGCTTGAATATGACGCTCGTTGCCATCAAGTGCGAGCGCGCGCACGGAAGAATGAAGACCATCGCAGCCAATCAATAGATCGACGTGCTGGTCTATGCCTCTGGCAGACGTTACGTTTACGCCGGTTTCATCTTGGTCGATTCGGACTATTGTGTCGGCAAATCGGACCTCCACGTCGTCTGGCAATGCGTTCAGTAGAGCTGTTGCTAGATCGGCGCGCGGCACTTCTACTTCACGGCTGCTGCCTGGGGCTCGACTGTTGATTTCGGCGCGCGTTCGTCCTCGCGCATCAATAAAGGCAAATCGCTCCACGCGAGTAGCGACTGCGCGCAAGCTTGGAACGATTCCTAGCCGTTCTGCCGTGGCGAATGCTTCGCCGCGCACATCTACAGGATTCCCGCTAGTGCGCATGCACGGCGACCGCTCAACTAGAGTTACTTTCATGCCCATCCGAGCGAGCAGGACGGCCAACGTCGTTCCGGCGATGCCCGCCCCTTGAATCAGGATTTTCAGCTGCTTGACGTAACTTGCCATGGATTAAGCTGCGGCCAGTTTGCTGACGGCGGCGTCAATATGAGCGTGTGCCTGTTCGAGGCCAATGGCGCGCTGATCGGTACCCAGTTGTAGGCCTTCGGCGACGATCACATCCGGCGCATGGATACCGATGAAAGAGAGAATGGCTAATAGATAGCGGCTCGCGTATTCAAAGGCAGCACTTGGCGCTGAGGGCTCAAAAACACCGCCGCGGGTCAAGGCGATGATCACTCGTTTGTCGCCCATCAGTCCTTGCGCTCGACCATCCTTATAGTGGAAAGTCTGGCCGGGTATGACAATCCGATCGATCCAGGCCTTGAGCTGGCTCGGGATCGTGAAGTTGTACATCGGAGCTCCGATGACGATTACATCACTCTGCAGGAACTCTTCTAGCGCTTCCTGGCTCGCGATCCGCTCTTCGTCGTCCACCTCATGGGTCCGCTCTTTTATGGAGAGAGGATGTGCCTGCGGTAGATGTGCCAGCGTAAGGTGCGGCAAAGGCGACCCAGCCAGGTCTCGCGCAAGGACCTCTAGATCAGGTACTGCAGAGCGTAGCTGCTCGACAATCGCCGTTGTCAAGATCCGGCTCGCCGAGGACTCCCCTTGTATGCTCGAATCGATTCGTAGTAGTTTCATTTTGTAGGTCCCATAAAGTGACCTAGCCAATTTATGTGACTACTGTTAGTCTCGCAAGAACGCAAATGAATAGGACCTAGTCACATGGATTTGACCGTGCTCGGCACACATAGTCCTGAAGATTGCGGGCGGGTTAGCCGTGTTTTGGCACGCGTGGGTGACAAATGGAGCGTGCTGATCGTGATCTTGCTACGTACGGGACCTCGCCGTTTCAATGACATCAAACGCAACGTTTCAGGGATATCACAACAGATGCTAACGAGGGTCTTGCGTGGCCTGGAGCGCGACGGGATGCTGACCCGAACCGTTTACCCGACAGTCCCCCCCCAGGTCGAGTACGCTTTGACCGCGCTCGGGCAATCACTTGGGGAGCCAGTCCTGGCCTTGGGGCTGTGGGCGCAGCGACACATCGATAGCATCGAGGCGGCCCAAGCAGCGTTTGACGATAAGCAGCGTGATGCTCAGCCGCGTATGACAAGCCAAGCCACCTAACGTGGCCTATTGGCTAGCGGTTATCTCCAAAGCATCGGACGCAGCTTCCAAGGCCAGAGACGTATTCGGGGAGCGGCTTTTCTATCGCGTGAACAAGGCTCTGGGCGCGCCAACGATCAGCAACGAGGCGGGAGCTTCATTGTGATGTGGGGAGCGGAGTCAACAGGCAAACCTGATGTTCCCCTATCGGAGCGGCATGGGCTTGGACATGCACGGGACGTGTCAGTAGTGCGTTCTTTAGTGTCCCTGCTGTATTCCGCCTCTATAGCTTCACCGGTCGTCTCCCAAGAAGGAACAGCATCACTGCAATCAGGCAAACGACAGACTGAATGCCGCCTAGCGTGGTGACTGGTGTGGCATTGAGAGTGGATCCCAGCCAGGTCGTCAGTGCTGCCGCACTCATGGTTAGAAAGCCCAGCAATGCGGAGGCCAGCCCTGCTTCCCGACCAAACGGCCCCATTGCGATGGCAGTACCCAGAGGGTTAGCCAACCCCATGCCCCAGAGGTACATGATCACAGCCGGCACATACGTATGCGTCCGGCAATCCCGTCTTGAATCGCTAGTGGCGGCTTGGTAGCTTCGTGTCCACTTAATTTTGAACTGACCCCAAAAAGTTGGACTTATTCGAGACCAACTTGAAGAAATACACAGAGCAGCAAAAACTGGAAGCCGTCGAGACTTACCGGTCTGGCGACCTGGGGCTCCGTGCGACTGCGGCACGCCACGGCGTCGATGTCGCATCACTTCGCAAATGGGTTGCCGCGTTTGAAGCCATTGGCATCGCTGGCATTCAGCGGAAGCGGCGACAGACGTACGACGTAGAATTCAAGCTTGAGGTCCTGCGCAAGATCAAGTCGGACGATCTGTCCTATCGGCAAGCAGGAGCCCTGTTCAACGTCCGCCGCTTCGACTCCATCGCTGCGTGGGAGCGCGCATATGAAAAATATGGCATGACAGGCCTGATGTCCAAGAAACGTCCGCATCCCCCACGAGAAGTGCTAGCTACGACCCCTGCGAGTGGGCCAGACTGTACGGAACAAGAAACGCCGAGCCGCCAGGAATTGTTGGATGAGCTGGAAGCTCTTCGCACGGAGAACGCTTACCTAAAAAAATTGAAGGCCTTAGTTCAAGCTCAACCAAAATCAGCGCCAGGCAGCGAGCGCAAATTGTGATTGAACTAAGGCCTCAGTTCCCTCTCGCAGCGCTCCTCCGTACCGCAGGCCTAGCGCGGAGCACGTTCTACTACCAGCAGGCAGCCTTGCAGGTCGTTGACAAGTATGCGACCGTCAAACACCAGATCAAGGCGATCTACGAGCAACACAAGGGCCGATATGGCTATCGGCGCATCACTGAGGCCCTGCGTAGGCAAGGCCGCGTGGTCAACCACAAAACCGTGCAGCGGCTCATGGGAGATCTGCAGTTGAAGTCGCTCGTCCGCGTGAAGAAGTACCGGTCTTACCGCGGGCAAGTGGGGCAAGTCGCGCCGAATCTAATCGACAGAGACTTTGGTGCGACACGCCCAAACGAGAAGTGGGTGACCGACGTTACCGAGTTCAAGGTCGATGGGCAGAAACTCTACCTGTCGTCGGTCATGGACTTGTTCAACGGTGAGATCGTGGCGTACACGACCGCTCGGCGCCCGCTCTTTAAGATGATCGGCACGATGCTGAACAGGGCGTTCTCTCGTCTAGGTCCAGATGAGCGCCCAGTTCTGCATTCTGACCAAGGCTGGCAATATCAGATGGACAAGTACCGTCAACGCCTCAATGATCGTGCGATCACGCAAAGCATGTCCCGTAAGGGAAATTGTCTGGACAATGCTGCAATGGAGAGCTTCTTCGGGACGCTAAAATCGGAGTACTTTTACCTCAACAAGTTCACCAGCCTGGATGATCTGGAGATCGGCCTCAGGGGCTATATCCGCTACTACAATCAAGACCGGATCCGGCTGAAGTTGAACGGCCTGAGCCCCATCGAATATCGCCAGCGCTACGACACCAATTAGCCACCAACTGTCCAACTTTCGGGGGTCAGTTCAATTTAAGTGGACACCATTTCTAGCTTTTTAAGCCGCTGGGCAAACCTATTTTCCCGAGGGCGTGGCGCGGCCGGGTTGGTATCAGCCAACGGACAGAGGTGTTGAGCGCAGGCTGGGAGAAAGACTCGCTTGGCTGCGTTCGCTCGATGATGAGACGCCGCCAGAGGCGGACGCCTGATCGGTCCATCCGAAACCGGCTCATC
>NZ_PEMX01000027.1:0-76638 GCF_002759075.1 Pseudomonas sp. 382 | reverse complement strand
CAGCGTTTGATTTCGGGTTTGGAGTTTTTCAGTCTGATAATTTCATCGCGATCATCGTGGTGGATAACCAGCTCAGCTTTCGCGACATCCGCACCCACGATCAACTTACCTGCCTGCATTGCCATGGACGGCTCCTCACGTTATGGTTTTTCGGCTTGAAGGGGTTTCACCAAGAGGCGCTGGCTTGCTTCTATCGTCGCTTGCAAACGATGCATTCTTTATCGGCGCTTTGGTGGAAGGGGTGGGGCGATGTCTCCCACGGTCTGTACTGCTGCTAACAGTCAGAATCGGGCATTTAGTCCCACCACCCCTTCAAGTCTAACCATACAAGCGGGCGTGCCCGCGAAGAGGCCGGCACAGTCTCCAAAATGACTCAGCGCTTGCGCAGAATCACACTACCAATCGAATAGCCCGCACCAAACGAGCTCAGCACGCCAAGGGACCCCTTGGCCAGATCATCCTGGTACAGGTGGAAGGCAATCACCGACCCCGCCGAACTGGTGTTGGCATAGCGGTCGAGAATCACCGGTGCCTCTTCCTCGCTCACCTCACGCCCCAGCAGTTTCTTGACGATCAGATGGTTCATGCTCAGGTTGGCCTGGTGCAGCCAGAAGCGCTTGACGTCGGACGGTTGCAGGTCGTTTTCGCCCAGGTGCTTGCCGATCAGCTCGGCGACCATCGGGCAGACTTCGCGGAACACCTTGCGGCCTTCCTGCACGAACAGTTTGTCCGGCGCACCGATCCCCTCTTCCGCTGCGCGGTTGAGGAAGCCGAAGTTGTTGCGGATGTTGTTGGAGAACGACGTCTGCAGCTTGGTGCCAACGATGTCGAACTGGTGCGCCGAAGTGGCCTGGTCGGCACGCTCGACCAGCACCGCCGTGGCGGCATCACCAAAGATGAAGTGGCTATCGCGGTCGCGGAAGTTCAGGTGGCCGGTGCAGATTTCCGGGCTGACCACCAGCAGTGCCCGCGCCTGGCCCAGTTGCACGCTGTTGGCAGCGGTCTGAATGCCGAAGGTGGCCGACGAGCAGGCCACGTTCATGTCGAAGGCGAAGCCGTCGATGCCCAGCGCCTGTTGCACTTCGATGGCGATGGCAGGGTATGGGCGCTGCAGGTTGGAGCAGGCGACGATCACGCCATCGACATCCGCCGGGGTACGACCCGCGCGCTCCAGGGCTTGGCGTGCAGCGGCCACGCCCATTTCGCAGAGGATCGACAGCTCATCATTTGAGCGCTCTGGCAGGCGCGGTTTCATGCGTTGCGGGTCGAGGATGCCGGCCTTGTCCATGACGAAACGGCTCTTGATGCCCGAGGCCTTTTCAATGAAGGCGGCGTCGGACAGGGGGGCTGCTTCGATTTCGCCACGCTCGATGGCGGCGGCGTTGTCCTGGTTGTACTGCTGCGACCAGGTATTGAAGGAGGCCACCAGTTCTTCGTTGGAAATGCTCTGGGCCGGGGTATACAGGCCGGTGCCGCTGATCACGACGTTATGCACGATCGGTCCTCTGCTCAAAGGCCATCGCCACGGGGCGCTGGCTGGGAATATGACAGAACAATGGCACTTTAGTACCAATTTCACGGCGAGGGCTGCGCCCTCGATCGCGGATAGATCCGCTCCCACAGAACGGTGTAGGAGCGGATTGATCCGCGATGGGCCGCAAAGCGGCCCCAAATTCGATCAAGTGTGCCACAAATCCAGGCAGTTAGCCTTCCACCTGGCCCCACTGCTTGCTCAATCTCTTGTCGGAAATCGGCACTTTGGTGCCCAGCTGCTGGGCAAACAGCGACACCCGATACTCCTCCAGCCACCAGCGGTACAAGGTCAGTTGCTCATCACGCTTGCCTTCCTGGGCATGCTTGTCGGCCCGCGCCTTGTACTGCGCCCACAAGTTGCCCAGCTCGCCGCTCCACACGCGGTCCTTCTGCACTTGGGCGCCCAGCTTCTCCAGGCGCAATTCCACCGCCTTGAGGTAGCGCGGCAATTCCTTGAACCAGGCTGCCGGGGTCTCGCGCACGAAGCCCGGATACACCAGGTTGGCCAGTTGCTGCTTGATATCGTTCAGCGCCACGGCCTGGCTCAGGTCGATCTTGCCCTTGAAGCGCTTTTGCAAACCGTGCCACAGCTTCAGCACTTCCAGCGTCTGGCGGGCGAGCCGTTCGGCATGCTCGGCCCAGCTGCCGCGCTTGCGCTCGGCCAGCCCGGCCAGGGCTGCCCCGTCACGCGGTAACGTGGCTTCACCGTCGAGGATGCAGCTGTCCAGGCTTGCCAACAAAATGTCCTCCACCAGCGCTTCGATCCGGCCCAGTTCACGATACAGCAGGCCCAGCTCGGTCAGCCCCGGCAGCTTGCCGCGCAGGAACTTGGCAGGTTCTGCCAACTGCTGCAGCAACAGGCGCTGCAAGGCCCGACGGTGCTGGAACTCGGCTTCGGCCTGGGTCGAGAAACGGCCCTCACGCACAGTGCCGTTTTCTTCCACCAGCGCCGGGTACACGGTCATCGACAGGCCGGCGATCTTCTGCTGGGCGGTCTGCTTGACCTCGCTGAAGGCCTTGGCCTGCACCGGCTGCTCGCTCTTCTCGGTACGCGGCACGGCCAACGCGGCCTGGCTGGCGGCGGCAAAGCGCGCGGTCAGTTCGGCCAGGTCACGGCCTTCGCCAAGGAACTTGCCTTGGCCATCAACCACTTCGATGTTCATGCGCAGGTGCCCTTCGACCAGGTTGACCGACTCGGCCCAGGCCTCATCGGAAACCCGCGCGCCGGTCATGCGCAGCAACTCCTGGCCCAGCGCCTGGGGCAACGCGCCCTGGCCAAAGCTCATGCGCGCCAGCGAGGCCTTGACGAAGTCCGGCACCGGCACGAAGTTCTTGCGCAGCGCCTTGGGCAAGTTGCGCACCAGGGCTACGCACTTGGCCTCCAGCAAGCCCGGCACCAGCCACTCCAGGCGCTCGCCCGGCAGGTTCGGCAACAGCGGCGCCGGCACCCTGACGGTCACGCCGTCACGCGGGTGGCCCGGCTCGAAGTGGTAGGTCAGCGGCAGGCGCAGTTCACCCACTTGCAGGTTGTCTGGGTACTGCGCGGCGGTGACCTCGCTGGCCTCGCGGGCCAACACGTCTTCCTCGCGCATGATCAGCAGGTTCGGGTCCTTCTGGCTGGTCATGCGGTACCAGGCATCGAAGGTCGCGGTCTGATGGATCTCCGCCGGCAGACGTGCTTCGTAGAAGGCGTACAGGGTTTCCTCATCGGCGAGAATGTCACGCCGCCGGGCCTTGGCCTCCAGTTCGTCGAGCTCTTCGAGCAGGCGCTTGTTGGCGGCTAGGCATTTGGCCTTCGACTGGATTTCACCACCCACCAGGCCCTCGCGAATGAACAGCTCACGCGAGGTGACTGGGTCGATCGGGCCAAAATGCACCGGGCGCCGGCCCACCAGAATCAAGCCGTACAGGGTGATCTGCTCATAGGCCACCACTTGCCCACGCTTCTTTTCCCAGTGCGGCTCGAAGTGATTCTTCTTGATCAGGTGGGTTGCCAGCGGCTCGATCCAGTCAGGCTCGATCTTGGCGACCATGCGCGCATACAGCTTGGTGGTTTCCACCAGTTCGGCGGCCATCACCCACTGCGGGCGCTTGCGACCGATGCCAGAAGACGGATGCACCCAGAAGCGCCGCTGGCGGGCGCCCTGGTAATCGCCCTCTTCGGTCTTCTGGCCGATCTGGCTGAGCAGGCCACTGAGGATTGCCTTGTGCACCTTCTGGTAGTCGGACGGCTCTTTGTTGACCGTCAGTTGCAACTCGCGGCAGATCAGCGACAGCTGGCGATGGGCATCGCGCCACTCACGCAGGCGCAGGTAATTCAGGAAGTTCTTGCGGCACCAGTTGCGCAGCGGGCTGGCCGTCAGCGCCTGGCGCTGCTCTTCGAAACCGCGCCACAGGTTGACCAGCGCGGCGAAGTCGGTATCGGCGTCCTTCCACTGGGCATGGGCCTGGTCGGCGGCCTGCTGGCGCTCCGGCGGGCGCTCGCGTGGGTCCTGCACCGAGAGTGCGCTGGTGACGATCAACACTTCCTGCAGGCTGCCCTGGCGGGCACCTTCGAGCAACATACGGCCCAGCCGCGGGTCGATCGGCAGGCGCGCCAGCTGACGGCCGATCGGCGTCAGCTGGTTCTCCCGGTTGACCGCCGACAGCTCCTGCAACAGGTTGAAGCCATCGCTGATGGCCTTGCCATCGGGCGGCTCGATGAACGGGAAAGCGTCAATGGCGCCCAGGCGCAGGTGCAGCATCTGCAGGATCACCGCCGCCAGGTTGGTGCGCAGGATCTCGGGGTCAGTGAAGGCCGGGCGGCTGTTGAAATCTTCTTCGCTGTACAGCCGGATGCAGATGCCCGGCTCGACCCGGCCGCAGCGGCCCTTGCGCTGATTGGCGCTGGCCTGGGACACGGCCTCGATCGGCAGGCGCTGGACCTTGGCGCGGTAGCTGTAGCGGCTGATGCGCGCGGTACCGGTATCGATCACGTAACGGATACCGGGCACGGTCAGCGAGGTTTCCGCGACGTTGGTGGCGAGCACCACGCGGCGCCCGGTGTGCGACTGGAAGATGCGCTGCTGCTCGGCCGGCGACAGGCGCGCATACAGCGGCAGGATCTCGGTGTGGCGCAGTTGCGCCTTGCGCAGGATCTCTGCGGCATCGCGAATTTCCCGCTCGCCCGGGAGGAACACCAGCACATCGCCGGGGCCTTTGCCCACGCTGCGCTCGTGCTGCGCGATCTCGTCGAGGGACGCAAGAATCGCCTGGTCGACGGTCAGGTCGTCCTCGACCTGATTGCCTTCCTCGTCCTGCTCGCTGGTCAGCGGGCGGTACCAGGTTTCCACCGGGAAAGTACGGCCCGACACCTCGATGATCGGCGCATTGTCGAAGTGCTTGGAAAAGCGCTCCAGGTCAATGGTCGCCGAGGTGATGATCAGCTTCAGGTCCGGACGGCGATGCAGCAGGGTCTTCAGGTAGCCAAGCAGGAAATCGATGTTCAGGCTGCGCTCGTGGGCTTCGTCGACAATGATCGTGTCGTAGCGTTCGAGGAAGCGGTCGTGCTGGGTTTCGGCCAGGAGGATGCCGTCGGTCATCAGCTTGACCAAGGTGTTGGCATCACTCTGGTCTTCGAAGCGCACCTGGTAGCCGACCAGCCCGCCCAATGGCGTGCCGAGTTCTTCGGCAACCCGCGCGGCGACGCTGCGCGCTGCAATTCGCCGCGGCTGGGTATGGGCGATCAGGCCATGGCTGCCGCGGCCCAGTTCCAGGCAGATCTTCGGCAACTGGGTGGTCTTTCCCGAACCGGTTTCGCCGGCGATCACCAGCACCTGGTTTTCGGCCAGGGCTTTCTTGATCTCGTCACGCTTGGCGGCAATCGGCAGGCTGTCATCGTAGCGGATCTGCGGCACGCTGTTCTGGCGTGCGGTGACCTGGGCACAGGAGGCCTGGACCTTTTCCACCCACTGCGCCAGCTTGGCCTCGTCGGGGCGCTTGCGCAGCTCATGCAGTTGCCGGCGCAGGCGGTGGCGCTCGGCGATCATGGCGTGGTCGAGGTTTTGCAGCAGTTTGTCGATGGCTTGGTCAGTCATGGGGCTTTTTAGTGATGCAGGTGGGCCTGCTTTTTCATGATCGGCATTTCGAAGGATGCGCGATTGTCGCAGATTTGCCGGCTCTCTGCTGCCTGTACCGGCCTCTTCGCGGGCAAGCCCGCTCCCACAGGGACCGCACCAATCCTGAATGCAGTGCAATACCTGTGGGAGCGGGCTTGCCCGCGAAGAAGCCACCACAATGTTTAGCCAGGTACGATGTGAACGTTGCCATTCACTGCTTTAATCAACCTTACGCCGCATGTGAGTATCCAAGGCATGACTCCCGTCCAGACCATCGCCCCACCGTCGTCCCGCCCTTCGCTAGCGAAGGCCCGGTCCCGCGCCGGTGAAAATCCGCTGGTCCACATCATTCTCGCCTTCTGGGCCCTGTGGCATTGCCGCCATGCGCGCCCACCGGATGCTTCGCTCACGCCTGTGTGACCAAACCCGGCCGCCGTGCGGCCGTTTGTCTCCGCTGGACCGCGCCTGCGCGCGGGTCCCATGCGCCTGTGAGCGAATCCATCATGCACTTTGCACCTGTAGAGCACGCCAGCCGTTTCCTGGCCGAAAACCCAGATATCGAACTGTTCGAACTGTTCATCCTCGACGCCAACGGTGTGCCACGCGGCAAGCTGCTGCACCGCGAGGAACTGCTGGCGGTCTACCAGAGCGGCCGCCCGCTCCCCAGCACCATCCTCGGCCTGACCCTCAATGGCGATGACGTGGAAAACTCCGGCCTGGTCTGGGATGTCGGTGACATCGACTGCCGCGCCTACCCGTTGCAAGGCAGCCTGGTGCGCCTGCCTTGGCGCCGCGTGCCGACTGCCGCCGTGCAGGTCAGCATGCACCCGAGCGAAGGCCTGCCCGCCAGTGTCGCCGACCCGCGCCATGTATTGCTGCGTACCATCGAAGCGCTCAAGGCTGACGGTTACCACCCGGTAATGGCCTGCGAGCTGGAGTTCTACCTGCTCGACCAGCAGCGCGATGCCCAAGGCCGCCCGCAACCGGCACTGGACAACGACGGTGGCCGGCCGCGCACTACCCAGGTCTACGGCCTGCGTGAACTGGAACAGATCGAACCCTTCCTCGCCGACCTTTATGCCGCCTGCAAGGCCCAGGGCATTCCGGCGCGCACGGCGATTTCGGAATACGCCCCCGGCCAGGTGGAAATCACCCTGGAACATGGCGACGCCCTGGAGGCAATGGACCAGGCCGTGCGCTACAAGCGCCTGGTCAAGGGCGTGGCCCATGCCCACGGCATGCAGGCCTGCTTCATGGCCAAACCCTTCGCGCAACTGGCCGGCACCGGCATGCACATGCACCTGAGCCTGGCAGACAGCGCCGGCAACAACCTGTTCGCCAGCGATGACAAAGCCGGTACCCCACTGCTGCGCCAGGCAGTGGCCGGCATGCTCCACCACTTGCGTGACTCGCTGTTGCTGTTCTGCCCCAACGCCAACTCGTTCCGTCGTTTCCAGGCCAACAGCTACGCCCCGCTGGCACCGACCTGGGGTGTCGACAACCGCACGGTCAGCCTGCGTGTCCCCGGCGGACCGGCCAACAGCCGGCATGTCGAGCATCGCATCTGTGGCGCCGATGCCAACCCTTACCTGGCTGCCGCGGCGATTCTGGCTGCCAGCCATCGTGGCATCCGCGAGCAGCTTGACCCGGGCGCGCCGGTCGAAGGCAACGGCTATGCCCAGGCCACCGAGCACCTGCCCACCGACTGGCTGACAGCCCTCGATGCGCTGGAGCATTCGCACTGGGCACGGGAAGCGCTCGGCGAGGCGTTCCTCGGCGTCTACCTGAAGGTCAAGCGCGCCGAGTACCGCCAGTTCATGGCCGAAGTCAGCGAACAGGACTGGCGCTGGTACCTGCACCAGGCCTGAGCCCTACCCCATTCAGAACAAGGAACACCCATGAACGCAGTATTGAACACTGGCCCAGCCCAGCGTGCACCGTCCTATTACAGCGCCTCGCTGAACGACCACACCGAGTACCCGCAACTCAAGGGCACGGTGCAGGTCGACGTGGCGATCATCGGTGGTGGTTTCACGGGCGTGGCCACTGCGGTGGAGCTGGCCGAGCGCGGCCTGAAGGTGGCGATCGTCGAGACCAACCGGATTGGCTGGGGGGCCAGCGGTCGCAACGGCGGCCAGGTCACCGGCAGCCTGTCCGGTGACGAGGCCATGCGAACACAGATGCGCAACCACCTGGGCGCCGAAGTCGATGATTTCATCTGGCACCTGCGCTGGCGCGGGCACCAGGTCATCGAGCAGCGGGTCGAGCGTTATGGCATCGACTGCGACCTCAAGCGCGGCCATCTGCATGCGGCGATGAAACCTTCGCACATGGAGGAGCTGCGCAACTTCCAGGCCGAAGCCGAACGCCGCGGCATGGGCGACCAGGTGCAACTGCTCGACCGCGACGGTGTCGCCCGGCACCTGCAGAGCCCGCTGTACCTGGGCGCGCTGAAGAACCTGCGCAACCTGCACCTGCACCCGCTCAACCTGTGCCTGGGCGAGGCGCGCGCGGCCCACGGCCTGGGCGCGCTGATCTTCGAAAACTCCGAAGTCCTGGACATCGTCCACGGGCCACGCCCGGCGGTCGTCACCGCCCACGGTCGGGTCGAAGCACGCCAGGTGATGCTGGCCGGCGACGTTTACCACCGGCTGGAAAAGCGCCAGCTCAAGGGCAAGATCTTCCCGGCCATGGGCGGTATCGTCACCACCGCCCCGCTAGGCGAACTGGCCGAGCAGATCAACCCGCAGGACCTGGCGGTGTACGACTGCCGCTTCGTGCTCGACTACTACCGCCTGACGGCCGACAAGCGCCTGCTGTTCGGTGGCGGAGCCAACTACTCAGGCAAGGATTCGCGCGATATCGAAGGCGAACTGCGCCCGTGCATCGAGCGCACCTTCCCGGCGCTCAAGGGTGTGCCGATAGAGTTCAAGTGGAGCTGTGCGATGGGCATCGTGGTCAACCGCATCCCGCAACTGGGCAAGCTGTCGGACAACGTATGGTACTGCCAGGGCTATTCCGGGCACGGCATCGCCACCAGCCACATCATGGGCGAGATCATGGCTGAGGCACTGACCGGAACGCTGGAGAAGTTCGACACCTTCGCGCAGTGCAAGCACGTGCGGGTACCGATGGGGGATTTGCTGGGCAATCCGCTGCTGGCGGCGGGGATGTGGTACTACCAGATGCTGGAAAAACTGCGCTGATTTCGCTGCCCTCTTCGCGGGCACGCCCGCTCCCACAGGTACTGCACGAGCCTGGAAGGTTGTGCTGTACCTGTGGGAGCGGGCGTGCCCGCGAAGAGGCCGGTCAAGCCAGCAAAGATTGAGAAGATCAGGCGATCTTCTTCAAGCCCTGCTTCTTCAGCTCTTCATCGCGCAGCTCACGGCGCAGGATCTTGCCGACGTTGGTGGTCGGCAGTGCATCGCGGAACTCGATGTAACGCGGCACCTTGTAACCGGTGACGTTGGCGCGCATGTGCTCCATCACCTGCTCCTTGGTCACGGTCATGCCCGGCTTGACCACGATGAACACCTTGATCACTTCACCCGACTTCTCGTCCGGCACACCGATGGCTGCGCACTGCAGCACGCCCGGCAAAGCGGCGAGCACGTCCTCCAGCTCGTTGGGGTACACGTTGAAGCCCGAGACCAGGATCATGTCCTTCTTGCGGTCGACGATGCGCATGTAACCATCGGGCTGGATCAGTGCGATATCACCGGTCTTCAACCAGCCATCGGCGTCGAGGATCTCGGTAGTGGCGTCTTCACGCTGCCAGTAGCCTTTCATGACCTGCGGGCCCTTGACGCACAGCTCGCCGGTTTCGCCCAGCGGCAGTTCGTTGCCGGCATCGTCGATGACCTTGCACAGGGTCGAGGGCACCGGGATGCCGATGGTGCCTACCTGGTTGGCCTCGGCCGGGTTCACCGCAGCCACCGGGCTGGTTTCGGTCATGCCGTAACCTTCGCAGATGGCGCAGCCGGTGACGCTCTTCCAGCGCTCGGCCACGCTAAGTTGCAAGGCCATACCCCCGGACAGGGTGATTTTCAGCGCGGAGAAGTCCAGGGCACGGAATGCCTCGTTGTTGCACAGGGCCACGAATAGCGTGTTGAGGCCGACGAAACCGCTGAACTTCCACTTGCCCAGCTCCTTGACCATTGCCGGCAGGTCGCGTGGGTTGCTGATCAGCACGTTGTGGTTGCCGATCAGCATCATCGCCATGCAATGGAAGGTAAAGGCATAGATGTGGTACAGCGGCAGCGGGGTGATGAGGATCTCGCAGCCTTCCTTCAGGTTGGCCCCCATCAGCGCCCGGCACTGCAACATGTTGGCCACCAGGTTGCGGTGGGTCAGCATCGCGCCCTTGGCCACGCCTGTGGTACCACCGGTGTACTGCAGTACGGCCACGTCGTTGGCCTGGGGGTTGGCTTCAGTGACCGGCTGGCCCTTACCCAGTGCCAGCGTATCGTTGAAGCGCACGGCGTGCGGCAGGTTGTAGGCCGGCACCATCTTCTTCACGTACTTGATCACGCTGTTGATCAGCAGGCGCTTGAGCGGTGGCAGCAGGTCGGCTACTTCGGTGACGATGACATGCCTGACCTGGGTCTTGGGCACCACCTTCTCGGCGAGGTGCGCCATGTTGGCCAGGCACACCAGCGCCTTGGCACCGGAGTCGTTGAACTGGTGCTCCATCTCCCGCACGGTATACAGTGGGTTGGTGTTGACCACGATCAGGCCGGCGCGCATGGCACCGAATACCGCTACCGGGTATTGCAGGACATTGGGCAGCTGGACGGCAATGCGGTCACCCGGCTTGAGGTCGGTGTGCTGCTGCAGCCAGGCAGCGAAAGCGCCTGACAGCGCGTAGAGCTCGCCGTAGGTGATGGTTTTGCCCAGGTTGCTAAAGGCCGGTTTATTGGCAAAGCGTTGGCAGGATTGCTTGAGTACCGCCTGGATATTGGGGAATTCGTCAGGATTGATTTCCGCCGTAATCCCGGCTGGGTATTTATCCTTCCAAAAATTTTCGATCATGGAAGCCCACTCCTTCAGCAACAGCGAAGTTCGATTCACGCGTCTATGCGTTTATTATTGATATGAGATGGCGGTTCGTTGCAAACCGGATCATCTGAAAAGCGCGCCGAGAGTAACAGCTTTGACTGGGGTCGCCTAGAGGCCAAGAAAGGCCTCACGGTCACAAAAATGACTCAATGAAATATACGAGTCATTTTTAGAGTAATTGACCAAAATGTCGCAAATCGGGCTGTAAACTGCCTGCTAGAGCACCTGAAGCCTTCGCGGGCAAGCTCGCTTCCACAGGTACTACGCAAGCTTCGAGCATGCGCGGTGTCTGTGGGAGCGGACTCGCCCGCGAAGCAGCCAGCGCGGTATCACGCGATGTCGCGCAACTCCCTGCGCAGGATCTTGCCCACCGGTGTCATGGGCAGCGACTCGCGCACCACGATGTGCTTGGGCACCTTGTAGCCGGTGAAGTTGGCTTTGCAATAGGCCTTGAGGTCGTCGACATTCACCCCACCTTCCCGCGCCACCACGAACAGCTTCACCGCCTCGCCTGAGCGCTCGTCCGGCACGCCGATGGCGGCGCAGCTGGCTACCTGCGGATGGGCCATCACCACATCCTCGATCTCGTTGGGGTACACATTGAAACCGGAGACGATGATCATGTCCTTCTTGCGGTCGACGATGCGGGTGAAGCCATCCGGGTCGATCACTGCGATATCGCCGGTCTTGAACCAACCCTCGGCATCCAGTGCCTGCGCCGTGGCCTCAGGTTGTTGCCAATAGCCCTTCATCACCTGTGGCCCCTTGATGCACAACTCGCCGCGTTCGCCCAACGGCTGTTCGTTGCCGTCATCATCGATGACCTTGAACGCCGTGCCCGCCACTGGAATGCCCACGGTACCCAGCCGCGCCAACTGGCCATAGGGGTTGGTGCTGGCTACCGGTGAAGTCTCGGTCAGGCCATAACCCTCGACGATGCGGCAGCCTGTGAGTGTTTCCCAGCGTTCGGCAGTGGCCTTGACCAGCGCCGTGCCACCGGAGTTGGTGACTTTCAGGGCCGAAAAGTCCAGCTGACGGAAGCCCGGGTGGTCCA
Organism: Pseudomonas sp. 382; assembly: GCF_002759075.1. Taxonomy (NCBI): domain Bacteria; kingdom Pseudomonadati; phylum Pseudomonadota; class Gammaproteobacteria; order Pseudomonadales; family Pseudomonadaceae; genus Pseudomonas; species Pseudomonas sp. 382. The sequence goes on along the minus strand of NZ_PEMX01000027.1, from coordinate 64,896 downwards.
TCAGCGCGACGAACAAGGTGTTCAACCCCAACAGCGCCGAAAACCGCCACTTGCCCAGCTCCTTGATGAAGCCGGGGATATCGCGCGGGTTGGTGATCAGCACGTTATGGTTGCCGGTGACCATCATGCACATGCAGTTCGCGGTGAAGGCATAGATGTGGTACAGCGGCAGCGGTGCGATCATCACCTCCTGGCCCTCCTTGATCAGCCGCTGCCCGTCCGGGCCGTGCTGGGAGAAGCAGGCCAGCACCTGCAGCATGTTGGCCACCAGGTTGCCGTGGGTGAGCATGGCGCCCTTGGCCAGGCCCGTGGTGCCGCCGGTGTATTGCAGCACGGCGATGTCATCGAGGATGAGCGGCACCGGCTTGTGCGTCAGGCTGCGGCCCTGGCGCAATACCTGCTTGAACGGGACGGCCTGGGGCAGATGATAGGCCGGGACCATCTTCTTGACCTTGTCGACCACGGTATTGACCAGCCAGCCCTTGGCGACGGGGAGCAAGTCGCCCATTTTCGCCTCGATCAGGTACTCGATGCCGGTATCGGGCAGCACTTCCTGCACGCGCTTGCCGAACATGTTCAGGTACACCAGGGCGCGCGCGCCGGCATCCTTGAACTGGTGACGCATTTCGCGCTCGGTGTACAGCGGGTTGGTATTGACCACGATCAGCCCGGCGCGCAGGGCGCCGAACACGGCGATCGGGTATTGCAGGACGTTGGGCATCTGCACCGCGATGCGGTCACCGGGTTTGAGGTCGGTGTGCTGCTGCAGCCAGGCAGCGAAGGCTGCCGAATGGCGCTCGAGTTCGGCGTAGCTCAGGGTCACGCCGAGGTTGCTGAATGCCGGGCGCTCGGCAAAGCGCTTGCAGCTGCGCTCGAACACCTCGACGACCGAGGTGTATGCGTGGATGTCGATGGTGGAAGGCACGCCCTCGGGGCGTTTGTCATTCCAGAAGTCGGCTTGCATTTATTATTGTTCCTCTGCCTGAGCCCGCACGGATCCTTTGCCCTGTCTGCCAGATGGCAGACAGGCGTTGAACCGACGTTAGCAGGTAAGCCCGAGGCGGCATATACGCCAAGTGCCGCCATTAACATTGTGAATCTTATTTGTGCCCTTCCTGCAATTCGACCGGTTGTGCATACACTGTGCGGGTCACCTTCGCGCAAAGGACTCGCCATGCCCCATGACGCATTCTGGCTAGCTGCCAGCGAACATTGCAGGCTGTACGTGCACCAATGGCTGCCGGCCACACCGGTCAAGGCCGTCGTGCTGCTGGCGCATGGCATGGCCGAGCACGCCGGGCGCTACCAGCGCCTGGGCGAGGCCCTGTGCACTGCTGGCTACGCCCTGCTGGCAGCGGACATGCGCGGCCACGGGCGCACCGCCGAGCAGGGCAGCCTCGGCCTGTTCGCCCGGCAACATGGCTGGAATGCCGTGGTCAACGACCTTGGCCTGCTGGCCCAGCACATCGGCCAGCAGTTCCCTTGCACACCGCTGTTCCTGTTCGGCCACAGCATGGGCAGCTACATCGCCCAGGCCTACCTCATGCACCACAGCGCCAGCCTGCAAGGGGCGATCCTCAGCGGCTCGAACTTCCAGCCCGCTGCGCTGTACCGGGTGGCGCGCCTGATTGCACGCGTGGAAGCCTGGCGCCAGGGGCCACTGGGCAAGAGCGCGTTGATCGAGTGGCTGTCGTTCGGCTCGTTCAACAACGCCTTCAAGCCCACCCGCACGGCGTTCGACTGGCTCAGCCGTGACCCGGACGAAGTGGACAAGTACGTCAACGATCCGCTGTGCGGCTTTCGCTGCAGCAACCAGCTGTGGCTCGACCTGCTACAGGGGCTGGCGCAGATCAGCCAGGCACACAACCTGGCGCAGATCGACCCGAATCTGCCCCTGCTGGTGATTGGCGGTGAATGTGATCCGGTGAGTGCTGGCAAGCGTCTAACCCATCTGGCCGACGCCCTGCGTGCGACCGGCAATAGACATGTACAGCTGCGGGTCTATCCTGATGCGCGGCACGAAGTACTCAACGAACTCAACCGCGACGAGGTCACCGCTGATATCCTCGCTTGGTTAGAGCAAGCGCTGGCCCTTGGCCGCCCTGCGCGCAGTGAATGATAGGCGCCCTCGCCCGCCCCTTAAGGAAGCCCAATGACCCAGGTCACCAACACGCCTTACGAAGCCCTTGAAGTCGGCCAGAAGGCCACCTATGAAAAATCCGTGGAAGAACGTGATATCCAGCTGTTCGCCGCCATGTCCGGTGACCACAACCCCGTGCACCTGGATGCCGAGTTCGCCGCCAAGAGCATGTTCAAGGAACGCATCGCCCACGGCATGTTCAGTGGCGCGCTGATCAGCGCTGCGGTGGCCTGCACCCTGCCGGGCCCTGGCACCATCTACCTGGGCCAGCAGATGAGCTTCCAGAAGCCCGTGAAGATCGGCGACACCCTGACCGTGCGCCTGGAAATCCTTGAGAAGCTGCCGAAGTTCAAGGTGCGTATCGCCACCAACGTCTACAACCAGAACGATGAGCTGGTGGTCGAGGGCGTGGCCGAAATCCTCGCGCCGCGCAAGCAGCAGACCGTCGAGCTGGTATCGCCGCCGAACTTCGTCGCCAGCTGAAATCGGCGTTGGATTCTTCGCGGGCACGCCCGCTCCCACAGGTTCAGTAGAACCTGGCAGGCGCTGCAGCACCTGTGGGAGCGGGCGTGCCCGCGAATGGGCCGGCAAAGCCCCTACCTCAATCCGCGCAATCGCCTTTCGATATGCCGCCGCTCCGGCGCTTGGCTAGTCAACTCCAGCGCCCGCTGCCAGGCCGCTCGCGCCTCTTCGACATTCCCCAACTGCTGGTGCATCTCTGCCCGCGCCGCATGGGCCAGGTGATAGTCACGCAAATCACCCGCCGTCAGAATTGCCTCCACCGCGTCCAGGCCCGCCTGCGCACCGTCGCGTTTGGCCAGCGCCACCGCCCGATTGAGCGCCACCACGGCTGACGGCCAATGCCGTTGCAGCACATCATATAGCCCGACGATTTCTGCCCAATCGGTTTCTTCAGCCGTCACGGCCTCGGCATGCACGGCCGCGATCGCCGCCTGCACGGTATAGGCACCAAAAGCCCGGCTGGCCAATGCCAGGCGCACCAGCTCGCAGCCTTCGGCGATTTGCTCGCGGTCCCACAGGCTACGGTCTTGCTGGTCAAGCAACACCAGATTGCCCTCGGCATCGCAGCGTGCCTGCTGCCGCGATGCCTGCAGCAGCATCAGCGCCAGCAACCCGACGGCCTCGGCGTCCGGTAGCAGTTGCACCAGCAAGCGGCCGAGGCGGATCGCCTCGTCACTCAGTTCCTGTTGCAGCACGGCCTCGCCCGAGGACGCCGAATAACCTTCGTTGAATACCAGGTAAATCACACGAAGCACGCTCTCCAGGCGCTCGGGCAGCTCATGCATTTCCGGGACCTTGTAGGGAATGCCGGCATCACGAATCTTGGCCTTGGCGCGGACGATGCGCTGGGCGATGGTCGCAGGGCTTTGCAGGAAGGCGCGAGCGATTTGCTCGGTGGTCAGGTCGCAGACTTCACGCAGGGTCAGCGGTACCTGGGCATCGGCCGCCAAGGCCGGGTGGCAGCAGGTAAAAATCAACCGCAAGCGGTCATCGGCCAGCAGTTCCTCTTCACTGGGGTTTTGCCCCTGGCCTTCGATCAACATGATCAGGTCGGCCTGGGAGCGGTCGAAGCGGGCACGCCGGCGCAACGCGTCAATGGCCTTGAAACGCCCGGTCGAGACCAGCCAGGCCCGTGGATTGTCAGGGATGCCGTCACGCTGCCAGCGTTCGACGGCGACAAAGAAGGCATCGTGCAGGGCCTCCTCGGCCAGGTCGAAATCCCCCAGCAGGCGGATCAACGTCGCCAGGATGCGCCGTGAATCCCGCCGGTACACCGCTTCGACTTCAGCACGAACCTGCGCCGGCCCCGTCATCAGTCCGGCATCCGCTGGGTCACGACCTCCACCAGGCGGTCCAGGCTCTCTCCCCAGCCCTGATGGAAACCCATTTCTTCATGGGCGCGGCTGTCGGCAGCGTTCCAGTGCCAGGCACGTGCGGTATAGCGGGTCTTGCCGTGTTCTTCGTCAAAGCTGATCACCGCAGTCATGAAGGCTTTGTCCGACGGCACCCAACCGGGCGTGAAGGCATCGGTGAACACTAGCCGGCGCGGGGCGGCGATTTCCAGGAACACGCCCTGGGTAGGGTACTCGGAGCCATCCGGGGCACGCATGAGGGTACGGAAAAGGCCACCGACCCACAGCTGCATCTCGCATTGCGGGGTGGTCATGCCGTGGGGCCCCCACCACTGCATCAGCCATTCGGGCTCGGTCCAGGCACGGAACACCTTGGCCGGCGGGGCATCGATCAAGCGACTGATGGACAGCTCGTGCTGCGCAGGCGCGGGTTGGACAAGTGTCATTCTTGTTGTTCTCCGTTGCTGTCAGGGTTGCAGTTCACGCACTGGCCGCACTTCCACGCTGCCGACTCGCGCCGCCGGAATGCCCTTGGCGATGTTCAGCGCCTCGTTGAGGTCACGGGCATCGACCAGGTAAAAACCGGCAAGCTGCTCTTTGGTCTCGGCAAATGGGCCATCGGTGATGCTCATTCGCCCGGCACGAACACGCACGGTGGTGGCGGTCTGCACGGTTTTCAGCGCCTCGGCCGCAATGATGCGCCCGGAGCTTTGCAGGGCTTCGGCGTAAGCCATGCACTCGGCGTCTTTCGGGCTGTCGGGCAGGCTGTGCAGCAGCCCTTCGTCACAATAGACCAGGCACAGGTATTTCATGGTCGCCTCCAGGCGTTGGCAACGTGCATTTGGCGATAGCCGATCAAGGTTTGAGATCGAACAGTGCTTTCTGGGTTTGCATGTCGAACGGTGCAGACCAGTGCTCGTGAATGACTTGCCACTGACCAGCGGCCTTGCGGTAACCGACGGTGGCACGCATGAAGCCGCACTGGCTCTCGTCATCGCCCGGGCCGCAGCGGTTAAGCCAATGGGCAAAGGCCAGGTCGCCTTCGGCGTAGACGGTGAGTTGGGCAAGTTCGAAGACCATTGGCCCGGGGCACATGCTCATGCACATTTCCCAGTGCGCCTGGTAGGCGGCCTTGCCCTTGAACTGGAGTGACTGGATGGCATCGAAGGCGACGATGTCGTCGGCGTAAGACGCGGTGATAGCGGGGATATCACGGTCACGCACGGCTTGCATCCAGCGGTCGATAAGCTGACGGATTTCATTTTCGGCTGCCGTGTTCATCGGGTGTTCCTCCGATCGTTCATGAGCGTTCTGGCACAAGGATGTCTTGCACCTTCAGCTCATGGTCGAACGGTAGCCGGAGAAATCGACCGGCCACGGGATAATTTTGCTGGAGACAGGCATGTGTCCACAGCCAACAGGGTGAGTGATCAAGCCAGAGCTGCCTGCTCGAACACCTCATCCGCCCACTGATTGAGACTTTTGCCGGCAGCGCGGGCTGCAACACTGGCTGCCGCATGCACCTCTGGACGAATGCGCAGCATGACCTTGCCTGAAGCCGGTTTTTCCGGGGTAATGCCTTGCTCCGCGCAGTCGGCCAGATAATCCTCCAACGCCTCCCGGAAGGCTTCATGAAGCTCGGGCACCGAGCTTGCGTGAAAACTGATGATGTCGCGCATGCCCAGCACACGGCCAACAAAAATATCATCACGCTCATCGTATTCGATACGGGCGGCATAGCCCTTGTAGCGCATGCAACTCATAGGCTTACTCCTGCCCGCAGCAAAAATTCGCGGGCCTCTTCAATCTGATACCGTTTGGCTTCCTTGCCAGGATGGGGGCGATGGCACCTCCAGCTCTGGCCGCCAAGCACCAGCTTGACCCTGGAGCCTTGCCGCTCAAGCACCTGCCCACCCAGGTGAAGCACCAGGGCTTCGACCTCGGAAAACGCCAGAGAGGCCGTGGTGGGCGTTCTGAAGATAGCGTCGTAGATTTTTCGGTATCGAGTGTTCATCGAAAAATGCTATCAAATTAAGATAGCATTTATTCCCCGATATCCATTCAGGATTTTTCCGTACCTGCCAGCACCTGCGCATAACGCTCGCGGTCGACGTTGGCCCCGCTCAGCACCACGGCCACACGCTTGCCGGCCTGGCGCTGGCGCTCCTGCAGCAACGCGGCCAGCGCTGCGGCACCAGCGCCTTCGGCGGTATTGTGGGTGGTTTCGTGATAGATGCGCATGGCCGCTGCCACTTCACTGTCGGTCACCCGCACGATGCGTGCGGCATGTTCACGGACCAGGGCGAAGGCATCCGGCTGAGGTACCCGGCAGGCCATGCCATCAGCAAAGGTATCGGCCGTGGCCGTGGTGACGATGCGGCCCTGCTCGAAACTCTGCGCATAGGCATCGGCGGCACTGGAGACCACACCGACGATCTCGGTCCTGAGCCCCAGCAGGTTGCGCGCCTGGATCAGCCCGCAGATGCCCGAGCCCATGCCAATCGGCACGTACACGCAATCCAGCTCGCTCACCGCCTCGAACAGCTCCAGGGCATAGGTGGCCACACCGCGTACCAACTCTGGGTGGAACGAGGGCACCATGTCATAACCCAGCTCCTGCGCCAGGCGGGCTGCCTCTTCGCGGGCCACGTCGAAGTCGACACCGTGTTCCACCAACTCGGCGCCCAATGCACGCATGGCAGCGTTCTTCTCTTTCGAGTTGCCCTCAGGCACCACGATCACCAGCGGCACGCCCGCCTGGCTCGCAGCCAGCGCCATGCTCTGGCCGTGGTTGCCGCGGGTGGCGGTAACCAGGCCCCGCGGAGGCTTGCCGGTGGCCAGTAGCGAACGCACATACACCAACCCGCCGCGCACCTTGAAGGCACCCGTAGGGGCGTGGTTTTCGTGCTTGACCCACAGCTTGCAGCCGACTCGCTCGGCCAACAGCGGCCAGACGCGCTGTGGCGTCGGCTGGACGTGCTGGTGAACGAAATCGGCGGCTTCGCGCAGGGCGGCGAGGTCGAACATGGCGATCATCCTTATCGGTCGGTAAGGCACCGATCCTAATCGCCTTGGGCAGGTTTGGTAAATTGCTCAGGGCCCTGTCACCGACCAAGCGGCGACAGGGCCATCAGCGCATCAGCCTTGCTGGCAACCTTCGCCCATCGCCCGGTACTGAATGGTATGTACCTGGCCATGATGGTCTTCATAGGTCATGGTCGCAGGCACCACTTCGCAGACATTGGGGATGGTCGACAGGTTGATCACCCGCTTGATGTCAAGGTTCATGGAATAGTCGTACTGTTGGGCCACGGGCTCGCTGGAGACCGGCTTGGCCTCATCGGCGAGGGCGAACGAGGACATACCGACCAGTGCAAGAATCAGTAATGGTTTCATGGGGTTTGGCCTTTAGAGCAATCCAGCTGATCGAGTGACTTCTGATGCCGTCAATGGCGCGGAGAAGTTGTCATCAACTGCAAAGATGACACGAAGTACCGATCCCGCTTCGTCTACTGCGAGTGGGAATAGCTGAAATTCTACTCTCGAGAAAAAATAGTTGAATCCTGAACTCGGACATTCACCCTTGCGGGATTTGCAACAATCTGCGACAAAGCGCAACGGCTCGCTGACCTGGAACCCCTGGGTAGAGCCCATCGCTCCAGGTATCGCCATGACTGCCCTGCATTGCACCCGGCTTTTCGGCCCCGAGCGTCGATTGCTCGAACATTTCTACAAGCACCAGGGTTCGCGCATGCGCGCAGCCAATGACGGTGAATCATGGGTGGCACGCAGTGATGGGATCATTGCCGGCCTCTGCCTCACTGCCGTCGCTGACGGCCACTGGCTCACCGGCTTGTTCGTCGCCCCGGACCACCGTAAGCGCGGGGTGGCGGCGCAACTGGTCGAGGCGGCGCTGGCCGGGCACAGCGGCCCGAGCTGGCTGTTTTGCCACCCCGACCTCACGGCTTACTACCAGCGCCTGGGCTTCAGCATCACTGCGCAACTGCCCGAAGCGCTGGCCTCGCGCCTGCAACGCTACCAGCGCAGCAAGGACTTGCTGGCCATGGTGCGCGCTCAGTCCTCGTGGTCATCCAGCCCCGGGAACAGCACATCGGTATAGCCGAACCGGGAAAAATCCTGAATACGCGAGGGGTACAGCCGGCCGATCAGGTGATCACACTCGTGCTGCACCACCCGCGCATGAAACCCATCGGCAAAACGGTTGATCGGATTGCCCTGCGGGTCGATGCCCTCGTAGCTGATGTGCTTGAAGCGCGGCACCACCCCGCGCAGGCCGGGCACCGACAGGCAGCCCTCCCACCCCTCCTCGATCTCGGTGGTCAGCGGGGTGATCACCGGGTTGAGCAGGATGGTCTGTGGTACCGGCTCGGCATCCGGATAACGCTCGCTGCGTTCGAAACCAAAGATCACCAGCTGCAGGTCGATGCCGATCTGCGGTGCAGCCAGCCCTACCCCACCCACGTGGTGCATGGTTTCGAACATGTCATCGATCAAATGCTGCAATTCGCTGCTGCCGATCAGATGTTCAGGCACCGGCGGCGCGATGCGCAGCAGGCGCTCGTCGCCCATCTTGAGAATGTCACGGATCATCGCGGGTTCGGCTCGGTCGGTTGGGGCTCGACCGGGTGTTCATGGCCGAGCACGGTGATGGTTTCCTGAGGTCTGGCGCCCTCGAATTCCTTCTCGCCCGGGTCCTTGCCTTCGCTGGACATGTGCTCGATCACCGCGTTCATTTCAGCGCCCAGCAGCAGTACGGCGGCAGATATGTAGAAATACAGCAGCAGCACGATGATCGCACCGATGCTGCCATACATGGCGTTGTAGTCGGCAAAGGTCTTGACGTAGTAGGCAAAGCCCAGAGAGGCGATGATCCATACTACTACCGCCAGCACCGAGCCGGGGGTAATGAAGCGAAACTTCTGTTTGACGTCCGGCATCACGTAATAGATCAATGCCACCGCGATCATCATCAGGATGATGATCGCCGGCCAGCGCAGCACGGTCCACACGGTGACGATCACTTCCTGCAGGCCGACCTGAGCGGCAATCCACTCCATCACCTGCGGCCCCAGCACCATCAGCGCGGCTGCCGCCAGCAGCATGCCGGCAATACCGACGGTATAGATGATCGACAAGGGAATGCGTTTCCACACCGGGCGGCCCTCAGGCACGTCATAGGCGGCATTCATGGCGCTCATCATCAGGCGCACGCCGGCCGATGCAGTCCACAGCGCGATCACGATACCCACCGACAACAGTCCGCCCTTGGACTGCTGCAGCTGGTCGATGACCGGGTTCACCTGCTCCAGCGCCTGGGGCGGCAGTACCAGCTCTGATTGCAGGCGTAACCAGGAGAAGAAATCGGGAAGGTGCAGAAAACCGATCAGGGCAATCAGGAACAGCAGGAACGGGAACAGCGAAAACAGCATCTGGTAGGCCATTGCTGACGCATAGGTCGACATCTCGTCATCGAGGAACTCCTTGACGGTGCGTACCAGTACGCGGTGCACGGGCAGCCCGCGCAGGTCGGGGAAAATCATAGCGTCTCCTTTCGCCGCTTGATTCGTAAGTACAACGGGTAAGTCTAATAGACCGCGCCGGTGATGTACTGCTCCCGGCCATGCCAGAAGAAAATGCCTGTACCTGCACGGCCTCTTCGCGGGCGTGCCCGCGAAGAGGCCGGTGACAGCCATTTCAGATCAAGGCTTTTTCACCGCATCCTTCACATTGCCCTTGATCTGCTGTGCCTCGCCCTTGAGTTCCTGGGCCTTGCCCTCGGCCCGCAGCTTGTCATTGTCGGTCACCTTGCCGACACCTTGCTTGACGTTACCGACCGCTTCGTTGACCAGGCCTTTGGCTTTGTCTTTGGTACCGCTCATGGCAAAACTCCTGCGAATGGAGACACGTGGACCGTGTCGACAGTCGGTGGACCTGACACTTTCTCCAAGAGTTTCAAACAATTTGCCCGGTTCAAGCCAAGCGGTGAATCTGCGGGCGAATATCGCACCGAATAGGGCCCGGCGCACTGCTCAAGGGCCGGAGGCTGGCCTAGAATCGATGCCAACCTGCGTATAAGAACAACAGTTTCCGGATATTTGCCCCATGCGTTTGATGCCCCTGTTCGCGGCCATGCTGCCGTTGTTGCCCTTGCCTGCCCTGGCCGCCGCACCGGCCAGCGAAACCCTTAAAGTCGAGCGTTACGCCGACGATGGCCAACCTGGCACCCTGCGCTGGGCCATCGAGACCAGCAACCAGAACCCCGGCCATTACCGCATCGAGATCGCAGCCGTCGGCAAGCCGCCTTATGTAATTCGCCCGACCCGTGCGCTGCCGGAGATCAAGGGGCCGGTGCAGATCACCGGCTTGCCCTGGGCCCGTGACGGCCAGTACATCGCCATCGACGGCTCGGGCTACATCAAGGACCAGGGCGTGCGCACCTGCCCAGGCGCCCTGCCCGGCCAGTTCGGCACCAACGTGCGCACCACCACCAACCCGGGGCTGGTGCTGCGCGACACCCAGGGCGTGCACCTGAGAGGCCTGGAGGTGCGCAACTTCTGCATCGGCATCCTGGTCAACCGCGCCAGCGGCAACGTCATCGAAGACAACCGCATCGTCGCCAACAAGGGCGGCGCCGGCATCATGCTCACCGGCGACGACGGTGCCGGCAACCCGACTGCCACCACCACGGTCAACAACAAAGTGCTGCGCAACCAGCTGATCGACAACGGCGATGGCCTGGAGCTGACCCGCGGCGCGGCGTTCAACCTGGTGGCCGACAACCTGTTCCGCTCGACCCCGGCCAACCCTGAGCCGTCACAGGGCATCGAGATCCTGTTGGGCAACGACAACAGCGTGGTGCGCAACCGCTTCGAAAACTACTCCGACGGCCTGCAGATCAACTGGGGCAAGCGCAACTACCTGGGCGCCAACACCTTCAGCGGTAACTCGATTGGCGTCAGTGTCACCGGCGACAGCAACATCCTCGACGGCAACCTGATCCACGGCAACCGCATCGGCGTAGCCTTGCGACCGGAACCGGACGTCACCACCACGCGCCTGAGCGGCAATCGCATCTGGGGTAACAGCCAGGACATCCGCCGCTGTGAAGCCGGTGGTTCCTGCGTGCCGAACCAGCGTACCGGCGCCATCGTCTTTGGCGTGCCGGCCCAGGCCCATGCGCTGTACGTGGGATCGCGCGGGGTCGGTGCGGATCTGCCGAAGAAGGACCAGGCGATCATTTGCGATGCCAAGGGCGAGCCCACGCCGTGCCAGCCGCTGCCCAACCACAACCAGCAGGCGCCACGGCTGATCGCCCTGGACGGCAATGTATTGCGTGGCGAGGTGCAGGGGCCGGTATCGAGCCTGTTGCGCATCGAGGTGTTTGGCAATGCCCGGGCGGATGGGACCGAGGCGGAGCGGTATCTGGGGGATGTGCTGGTGAACACTGATGAGCAGGGGCAGGCGCGGTTTGCCCAGGTTCTGGAGAACATCAGTGAGTTGAAGAGCTTCACTGCGACGGTCACTACGGCGGATGGGGCCACTTCAGAGTTGAGCCTGCCGGTTCGTCGCCAGGGCTGATGGCCCTTTCGCGGGTGAACCCGCTCCTACAGGGATACCGCTGCCTTCGAGGTATGTGCTGAACCCGGGGCAGCGGGTTCAACTGCGAAGAGGGCCTCAAACCTTGCGAGGGCCGGTGGCACCCCTCACAATGCAGCCCTAATCAAGCGTCAACCCGCAGGAACCTGCATGAAACTCGACAAACCCACCGCCATCGCCCGCCGTAACCAGGCCTTGGCCAACCCGGTGCTGACCAGCGCCAACACCCTGTTCGCCATCCTCGACCGCAAGCGCAACCTGTGGTGGTTCGAGGTGCCGGTGGCATTGCTGCGCAAAGGCCAGCCCGACTGGGTCAACCTGCTGCTGCACACCCCGGAAAGCGACGAGCTGCAGCACCTGAAGGTGCCGGTCAACTTCCTTCGTGCTCACCAGGAGCAGATGGAAGTGCGCAACCCCGGCAAGCGCCGCTCGACCATCAGCCTGGCCCTGAGCGCCGACCGTGACTCGCTGCTGCGCGACACCCGCCCGGGTGGCGAGCAGCTGGACTTCCGGACCTTCGTGCAGGCCTGATCAGGCCTTTTCGATGCGATCGTCATGGATGACGATGCGCCCCTGCTTGAACAACCCACCAATGGCCTTCTTGAAGTTGCCCTTGCTGACGTTGAACATCTGGCTGACCAGTTCCGGAGCGCTCTTGTCGCTCACCGCCAGCACCCCGCCTTCGCTCTCCAGGCGCGCCATGATCCGGGCCTGCAGGTCATCGCCCAAGGCCTTGCCGACCGGCTGCAGGCTCAGGGCGATCTTGCCGTCATGGCGCACTTCCTTGATGAAACCCTCCACATGCATGCCCGAGCGCAGGAACTTGAACACCTCGTTCTTGTGGATCAGGCCCCAATGGCGGTTGTTGATGATGGCCTTGAAGCCCATCGGCGTTTCGCCGGCCACCAGCAACTGGACGGGCTGGCCAACCTGATAGTCGGCCGGGGTGCGGTCGAGGTAGCGGTCCAGGCGCGAGGTGGCGGTAATGCGCCGGGTACGCTTGTCGAGATAGGCGTGCACCACGCAGTAGTCGCCGATCTTCAACTGGCGTGACTCTTCCGAATACGGCATCAGCAAGTCCTTGGACAGGCCCCAGTCGAGGAAGATGCCGGCACCGTTGATGTCCTTGACCTTGAGGCTGGCGAACTCGCCAACCTGCACCTTGGGCTTCTCGGTGGTGGCAATCAGCTGGTCTTCGCTGTCCAGGTAGATGAACACGTTCAGCCAGTCGTCGACCTCGGTTTCGGCGTCCTTCGGGATGTAGCGCCCGGGCAGCAGGATTTCGCCATCGGCGCCGCCGTCCAGGTACAGGCCGAATTCCACGTGTTTCACGATTTGCAAACTGTTGTAACGCCCAAGCAGAGCCATTTCCGATGTTCCTCAAGACAAGGCGGCTATTCTACACCTGAAGCCACTGCGCTGCCCGATCGCCGATGCGGCGGAACCGCGCTGGCGCCCATTGCGTCATACCCGTATCCGTCAGCACCAGGACCTGAACATGCCGGTACGCCTGTGCAAAGCCCTGCTCATCGCCATCGCCTGCGCCGTGGTGCTGGCGGCCTGTAGCCGCATCGACCTGGCGTATCGCAACCTCGACCACCTGGTGCCCTGGTCGCTGGGCGACTACCTGGCGATGAACCGCGAGCAGAAGGCATTGCTCGACGAACGGCTCAAGGAGCACCTCGCCTGGCACTGCAAGACCCAGCTGCCGGGCTACCTCGACTGGCTCGACCGGGTGCGCGACATGGTCGCCAGGGACCAGGTGACCAACCAGGCCCTGCAGCAACGCACTGTCGAGGCGCGCCAGGCAATCGGCCGGGTAGCGGAAGCGATCACCCCTTCGGCCACCGAACTGCTGCGCGGCATGAGCGACAAGCAGGTGGCCGAGATGCAGCAGGCCTTTAACGATGATATCCGCGAGCGGCAGAAGGAATACGTCGACACCCCGCTGCCCAGGCAGATAGCCCGCCGCAGCGAACGCATGGAAAAACGCCTGAACAACTGGTTTGGTGAGCTCAATCCCGCCCAACACCAGCGTGTCCAGGCCTGGTCGCAAGCACTGGGTGACCAGAACCGCCAGTGGATCGCCAACCGCCAGCACTGGCAGCAACAGTTGATGCTGGCCATGAACCAGCGCAACGACGCCAGCTTCGCGCCGCGCCTGGCCACCTTGCTGCAACGCAAGGAAAGCCTGTGGACGCCGGAGTACCGGGCGGCCTATCAGAATACCGAGCAGCAGGCGCGCAGTTTGCTGGTTGACCTGATGCACTTGAGCACACCGGCGCAGCGGCAGTACCTGCAGGAACGGCTGGCGAAAGTCCGCACGGATTTCAGCGAGATGAAGTGCCTGAAAAGCTGAATGTGATGTGCACGGCCGGCCCCTTCGCGGGCAAGTCGGACCGCGAAGGGGCCGGCCCTGCAAAGCCAGGATCAGCGCCCCTTGCGCCGATAGGGAAACACATCGATCACCTTGCCTTCGCGGATCGCCGCCTGCAGCCCCTTCCAGTAGTCCGCGTCATACAACTCCCCATGCAAGCGGCTGAACAACCGGCGCTGGCCGATATCGGCAAACAGGAACGGCGGGAACTCTTCGGGGAACACATCGTGCGGCCCGATCGAGTACCACGGCTCGCCAGACATCTCATCCTCCGGGTAGCGCGGTGGCGGGATGTGCCTGAAGTTCACCTCGGTCAGGAAGCTGATTTCGTCGTAGTCGTAGAACACCACCCGCCCATGCCGGGTAACACCGAAGTTCTTCAGCAGCATGTCACCCGGGAAGATGTTCGCCGCCGCCAGTTGCTTGATGGCCAGCCCGTAGTCCTCGAGCGCTTCGAGCACCTGCCCTTCACTGGCATGCTCCAGGTACAGGTTGAGCGGGGTCATGCGCCGCTCGGTCCAGCAGTGGCGCACCAGCACCGTGTCGCCTTCAAGCGCCACGGTCGAGGGTGCCACTTCCAGCAGTTCGGCCAGGCATTCGGGCTCGAACTTGCCACGCGGGAAGCGGAAATCGGCGAATTCCTGGGTATCGGCCATGCGCCCGACCCGATCGACGCTTTTCACCAGCCGGTACTTGTCGATCACCGTGGCGCGATCCACGGTCTTCGATGGCGAGAAGCGGTCCTTGATGATCTTGAACACGGTATTGAAGCCCGGCAGGGTGAACACGCTCATGACCATGCCGCGCACCCCGGGGGCCATGACGAAGCGGTCGTCGCTGCTGGCCAGGTGGTTGATCAGGGCGCGGTAGAATTCTGACTTGCCCTGCTTGTAGAAGCCGATCGAGGTGTACAGCTCGGCAATGTGCTTGCCCGGCAGGATGCGCTTGAGGAAGTTGACGAACTCCGCCGGTACCGGCACATCGGCCATGAAGTACGAACGGGTGAACGAGAAAATGATCGACACCTCGGCCTCGTCGGTGATCAAGGCATCGGCCTCGATGCCATGGCCCTCACGGTGCAGCAGCGCGATCACCAGTGGCCACTGCTCGTCACTGTTGTACAGGCGGCCGACCAGGTAGGCGCCCTTGTTGCGGTACAGCACCGGTACGAACAGTTCCACGGCCAGCGCCGGGTCTTTGCACACCCAGTCTGGCAGGCATTCGCGCAGTTGCTCCTCGAGGCGTACGAGGTCGCCTTCCAGGTCACCGTAGGGGGCGTCGAACGGGTAATCGGCGAAGATGGCCCGCAGCAGGCTCTTCAGCCCGGCCCCGAGCGTGTAGGTGCGGGTCTGTGCCGCGCGCTCGTGGGCACGGATCGAGGGCCGGGTGGTGTGGATGAACATGCAGCCGTCGCTGATCTGGTCGTGGCTGAACAGGCTGCAGAACAGCGAGTTGTACCAGGTCTCCGCCAGCTCGTCGTCCAGCCGCGGGTCGATCAGGCGGATGTAGGCGTTTTTTACCAGCGGCCACTGTTCCACATCCAGCAATATCGGCTCCGGGAAGCCCTGGCGCAGCCAGCCGTTGACCTCGGCGACCTTTTCTTCATAGAGGTTGATGCGCGCCGCCGAGGCACGCTGGATGTCCTGCCAGCGCGCCTGCTCGAAGCGCTCGCGGGCGCCCAGGGTGATCTGCTGGAAGTGCTCGCGGTAGTTGTCGAAGCCGTCGAGGATTGTCCGGGCGATATCGGCTGCGGGCCAGGGCTGGGGCATGCGATGAACCTCGGGTTTGCTGAGATAAAGAGCTTAGCCTGTACCGGCCTCTTCGCGGGCACGCCCGCTCCCACAGGATCTCCACATTGCAGAAGGCGGTGTTATCCCTGTGGGAGCGGGCGTGCCCGCGAAGAGGCCGGTACAGGTTTACAGCGCAAGAAAGCACAAGAATCCCTCCGCCCGCCTGGCGTACACTCGCGCCCTGCCCTGTACCCGGAGACCGCTGTGAGCCCCATCGCCCTAGCCCGCCTGCTGACCCTTGCCGCTGTCTGGGGGGCGAGCTTCCTGTTCATGCGCATCATCGCCCCGGAGTTAGGCACCCTGCCCACGGCGTTCTTCCGCGTTGCCATCGCCTGCCTGGGCCTGATCGCCATCCTCGCCGCCACCCGGGTGCGCTGGAACTTCGATGGCAAGCTCGGCGCCTGCCTGGTGCTGGGCATGATCAACTCGGGGATACCCGCTACCTTCTATTCCGTGGCCGCACAAGTGCTGCCCGCTGGCTATTCGGCCATCTTCAACGCCACCACTCCGCTGATGGGGGTGTTGATCGGCGCGCTGTTCTTCCGCGAAGCCATGACCCTGCCCAAGCTGGGCGGCATTTTCCTCGGCCTGTTCGGGGTCGGCATCCTCAGCGGCGCCGGCCCGGTCGCCCTGGACATGGCCCTGGTGCAAGGCGCCCTGGCCTGCCTGGCTGCCACCACCTGCTACGGCTTCGCCGGTTTCCTCGCCCGGCGCTGGATCAGCGGCCTGGACAGCCGCCTGTCGGCCCTGGGCAGCATGCTCGGCGCCACCTTGATGCTGAGCCCGCTGTTCGCCTGGAGCGCCCTGGCCCAGCCACCGGCGAGCTGGGGCGGCTGGCAGGTATGGCTGTCGCTGCTGGGCCTGGGCCTGCTGTGCACCGCCTTCGCCTACATCCTGTACTTCCGCCTGCTGGCCGAGATCGGGCCGGTCAAGGCCAGCATGGTGACCTTCCTCATCCCGGTGTTCGGTGTGCTGTGGGGCGCTTGGCTGCTGGACGAGCCGCTGTCGATGGCGCACCTGTACGGTGGCGTGTTGATTGGCGTGGCGCTGTGGCTGGTGCTGCGGCCTGCCCGGAACTGACCCGTCCGCCAACTGCAACACACCTCTCAGTAGGAGCGGCTTTAGCCGCGAATACCGGCAAAGCCGGTGCCAGCCACCGCGCTGGATTCTTCGCGGGTAAACCCGCTCCCACAGGGTTCATTTGCAATCCGCCGTGCGGTTTCACCTGTGAAACCACCGCTCCGCATGCGTTACCCGAATTTGCCCTGTTCAATTGCACGGTCCACTTCACTGCGCCGTGAATGGGCATTTCCGTGCCATATAAAAAACCATGTTTCATATATAAAACATGCGTGTTTGGCACTTTACTCAGCAACTAATTAATAACTAACGCTTTTTTATTTAAATAAAGGAAATGTTTTAACTGGCACTGTTCATGCACTAAACGGCGTATCACCTATGAAACAGACCAGCGAGTTGATCCCATGGCTGTGAAAGAGATGTACGCAATCGCCCCACAGTGGCATACGCCTCAACCTTGCGATGCACAGGCGCCCACTGAAATCGAGTTTCGCAATGTCGGCAAGGCCTTCCCGGCCAAGGGGCAACACGAGGCCCCGTTCGCCATCCGCGGTGTGAACTTCCAGATTCGTCGTGGTGAAGTGGTGTCGATCATCGGCCCGTCCGGCTGCGGCAAGAGCACCATTCTCAACATGGGGTCGGGCCTGTATCGCCCCAGCGAGGGCGAAGTCCTGGTCAGCGGCGCAGCGGTCACCGGCCCGGTGCCCAAGGTCGCTTTCATGCTGCAGAAGGACCTGCTGATGCCCTGGCGCAGCATCCGCCGCAACATCGAACTGGGCCTGGAAATCCAGGGCATGCCCGCCACTGAACGCAAGGCCATCGCCGAAGACCTGCTGAGCCGCTGCCACCTGCAGGGCTACGCCGACCACTATCCCTTCCAGCTCTCCGGCGGCATGCGCCAGCGCGCCGCCCTGGCCCGCACCCTGGCCATCGACCCGCAAGTCTTGTTTCTCGACGAGCCGTTCTCGGCCCTTGATGCGCAGACCAAGATGATCCTCCAGCAGGACCTGGCGCGCATGTTGTTCGAAGAGAAGAAAACCGCGCTGTTCATCACCCACGATCTGGTCGAGGCCATCGCGCTGTCCGACCGCCTGCTGGTCATGAGTGCCCGGCCAGGCACGATCATCGAGGAAATCGAGATCGACCTGCCGCACCGCGACAACCCTCTGGAACGCCGCAAGCTGCCGGAAATCGGCCCGTTGGCCGGCCGCCTGATGGACTTGTTGCACGTCGGCGCCGACCACGAACTGCATTGATCGACGTTCACTACCCCCCGGGAGTCAGCATGTTCAATACACCCTTCAAACGCCTCGCGCTCGCCGCCCTGGGCCTGGCCTTCGCCCTGCAGGCCCAGGCCGAGCCGACCAAGGTCACCTACCTGCTACCGGCACCGCCCAGCCTGCCTGCCTTCGCGCCGTGGATCATCGCCAAGGAAAAGGGCTACTACCAGGCCCAGGACCTGGACCTGACCTTCATCGCCGCCAAGGGTGGTGTCGATGTGGCCAAGCAGATCGGCGCCGGCAACGCGCTGGTCGGCGGCGCCATCGGCGACACACCGATCATCGTCCGCCCCAACGGCATCCCGGTGCGCACGGTGGCCGTGCTCGGCGGTGGCGGAGTGACCATGATCGCCACCAACGCCAGCGCCGGGATCCGCAACATACAGGACCTCAAGGGCAAGACCTTGACCGTGATGTCGTACTCCGACACTACCTACTACGCCCTGCTTGCCTCGCTGCGCAAGGCCGGCCTGAACAAGGACGACGTCGACATCCAGGCCGCCGGGCCGTCCGGCGTCTGGCAGCTGTTCTCGGCCAACAAGGCCGAAGCGATGGCCGGGGTACCGGACTGGGTGGTCAATGCCGAGGACGCCGGGCTCAAGTATCAACTGATCCCCCGCGACCAGGTATTCGACAGCATGGCCCAGGCGATCCTGGCCTCGGACGATGCCATCGAGCACCACCCGCAGGTGGTTCGTGGCGTGGTCCAGGCCACCCTGCACGGCCTGCAGGACATTCTCGACGACCCCAAGGCAGCCGCCGCCACCTTCGCCCGTGCAGTACCGGCCTATGCCGGCAAGGAAGCCTCCCTGGAGAAGACCTTGCGCCTGTACGTGGAGTACGTCTACGCCGGCCAGCCGGTGCCAGGGCGCATAGACCCGGGACGTCTGGATGCCGTGCGCAGGTTCTATGTCAGCGAAGGCATCGTGCCCCGCGAGTCGCCGCTCGAGGAGCTCTACAGCAATCAGTTCATCGACACCCAGACCGCGGCCAAGTAAAGCCCCGGCAACCAAGGTAAGCGCCTGATGAAAAACCTCAACACCTCCGTGCTCGGCAGCCTTGCCCTGCTCCTGTTGTTCCTGTTGCTCTGGCAATGGGGCCCGCGCCTGCTCGGCATGCCCGAGTTCGTCATGCCGCCGCTCAGCCGCGTGGCCGAAGAAAGCGTGCTGATGTGGCAAGGCAGCAGCCTGCTCGAACATACCCTGATCACCGCCTTCGAGATCATCGTCGGTTTCGCCCTCGGCGCCCTGCTGGGTGTGTCGATCGGCGTGGCCCTGGGCCTGTCGCCGTCGGCCGAAGCCATGCTCTCGCCGTACATCCTGGCCCTGCAGATCGCGCCGAAAGTGGCCTTCGCTCCGCTGTTCGTGATGTGGCTGGGCTACACCATCTACCCGAAAATCCTCATCGCCATCCTCATCGTGTTCTTCCCTGTGATGATCAATGTGCTCTCGGCCATCCGTACCGTCGACCCAGACATGATCAATCTGGTGCGCACCATGAACGCCACCCGCTGGCAGATCTTTCGCCTGGTGGAGTTCCCCTCGGCCATGGCTGCGCTGTTCTCCGGCCTGCGCATCGCCTCGACCCTGGCGGTGATCGGCGTCACCGTCGGCGAACTGGTCGGTGGCAACCAGGGCCTGGGCTTCCTGCTGGTGGACGCCGAAGGCCAGGGCAACACCGCGGGTGTGTTCGTGGCCATCGTCCTGCTCACGCTGATCGGCGTGCTCGCCTACGGCGCCGTGGTATGGGCTGAAAAACGCGTGCTGCATTACCTCCCCAAAGCCATGCTGAGTACTTCGTGATGACCTACCACAACCTCCTCGCCGGCCGCCGCGTGCTGGTCACCGGTGGCGCCCGCGGCCTGGGCTTCGCCTTCGCCCAGGCCATCGCCCAGGCCGGTGCCCGCGTCGTGATCGCCGACATCCTCGCCGGCCGAGTACAGCAGGCCGCTTGCGAACTGAGTGCACAGGGCCTTGATGTCAGCGGAGTCAGCCTCGACCTGGCCGACCCGGCCTCGATCAGCCGCTGCATCGAACGCACCGTCGAACGCCTGGGCGGCCTGGATGGCCTGGTCAACAACGCCTCGATCACCAACTCCGGCGGCAAGAGCTGCGAAGAACTGGACATCGAAACCTGGGACCAGGTGATGCAGGTGAACGTGCGCGGTACCTGGCTGATGACCCGAGCCGCCCTGCCGGCGCTGCGCGGCAGCGGCTGCGGAGCGATCGTCAACCTGGCCTCGGACACCCCGCTGTGGGGCGCGCCCAACCTGCTGGCCTATGTCGCCAGCAAGGGCGCGCTGATCGCCATGACCCGCAGCCTGGCCCGCGAACTGGGCGGCGACAGCATCACCATCAACGCCATTGCCCCCGGGCTGGTGCAGGTCGAGGCCACGGCCTACGTGCCTGAAGCCCGCCATCGTCTGTACATCGACCAACGGGCCATTCAGCGCCCGCAACTGCCCGACGACGTCAGCGGGGCCGTGCTGTTCGCCCTGTCCGACCTGTCGCGCTTCATCACTGGACAAACCCTGCCGGTCAACGGCGGGTTCGTCATGCCCTGAGCACAAGGAGACCGCCATGACCGATCTGAGCGTTGAACAACAGACAGCGAAAACCTGGGAACAACCGGCAGGTTCCGACCTGGCCGCATGGATGCAGACGCGCATCGCCCGCTATGAAACCCGCCGCTACGACTGGGACGCACTGAAGTTCCAGGCCGACTTCGACCCCAAGTTCCGCCGCGCGCAGATGCGCTACGTGGGCACCGGCGTTACCGGCGTGAACAGCGACATGAACACCATCCCGTCCGAGCACTTCACCTTCTCGACCATGGTCATCCCTGCCGGCCATGAAGGCCCGCCCCACCTGCACACCGACGTCGAGGAAGTGTTCTTCGTGCTGCGTGGCAAGCTCAAGGTGGTGATCGAAAAGGACGGCGAGCGCTTCGAGACCGTGCTCAGCGATCGCGACCTGATTTCCGTTCCGCCGGGGGTGTACCGCGAAGAGATCAACATCGGCGACGAAGACGCGCTGATGTGCGTGATGCTCGGCGCCAAGAAACCGGTCACGCCTACTTACCCGCCAGCTCACCCGCTGGCCTCGATCAAGCGCGGGTAAGCCGATGCCAGCGCTCACCGCCCCCTACGTCAGCCAGCTCCAGCGGCAGTTCGGCGAACGCCTGCTGCTACTTGGCGATGGCCAGCAGGCGATCCGGGAAGCCGGCAGTGGCCGAGCGATCGTGCTGCTGCACGGCATCGGCTCGGGCGCGGCGAGCTGGCTGCAAGTCGCCCAGGGCCTGCGCCAGCGGGCCCGGGTGATTGCCTGGGACGCGCCGGGTTACGGCCAGTCCGCGCCGCTGCCAATGGCCAGCCCGCGGGCTGGTGATTACGCCGCGCGCCTGGCCAGCTTGCTCGACGCGTTAGCGCTCGAGCGCTGCGTGCTGGTCGGCCATTCATTGGGGGCAATGACTGCCGCCGCCTTTGCCCAGCGCCATCCCGAGCGGGTCAGTGCACTGGTGTTGCTAAGCCCGGCACGCGGTTACGGCGCCAGGCCCGAGCAAGCGTGTGCGGTGCGCGACAAGCGCCTGCACGACCTGGCCACGCTGGGGGTCGAGCGCATCGCCCGGATGCGCAGCGCCAACCTGGTCTGCGCTAACGCCAGTGACAGCGCCCTGGCCTGGGTGCGCTGGAACATGGCACGGCTGCAGCCTGCTGGCTACCGCCAGGCCATCGAGCTGCTGTGTAGCGATGACTTGCTGCGCTATTGCGAACTACAGGTGCCTTGCCAGGTGCATTGCGGCAGTGCCGACAGTATTACCACGGCCGACGATTGCCGGGCTCTGGCCCAGGCTTTCGGCGCCCCGTTCCGACTGATCCACGGTGCCGGCCATGCCTGCGCCATCGAACAACCCGAAACAGTGGCCGGGCGCCTGGCCCGGGCACTGGACGCCTCTTTCACAGGTAGCGTGCAATGAACGATACGGATGCCATGAAGGACAATCAGGACCGCTATACCGTCCCGGGCCTGGAGCGCGGCCTGTTGCTGCTGTGCGAATTCAGCCGACAGAACCGCACCCTGACCGCCCCCGAGCTGGCCCGCCGCCTGGCACTGCCGCGCTCGACCATCTTCCGCCTGCTGAGCACCCTGGAAACCATGGGGTTCGTCACCCGCATCGCTAACGAGTACCGGCTGGGCATGTCGGTATTGCGCCTGGGCTTCGAATACCTGGCCTCGCTGGAGCTGACCGAACTGGGCCAGCCGATCCTGGCGCGGCTGTGCGATCACCTCAACTACCCGAGCAACCTGGTGGTGCGCGACGGCCGCTCGATCGTCTACGTGGCCAAAGTCTCGCCACCATCGGTGTTCTCCAGCGCGGTGACCGTGGGTACCCGCCTGCCCGCCCATGCCACGGTACTGGGGCGTGTGCTGCTGGCCGACCTGAGCCTGGCCGAGCTGCGTGAGTTGTACCCCGAGGAACACCTGGAACGGCACTCGCCAAGCACGCCGAAAACCGTGCTGGAACTGTTCGACCTGGTCCAGGCCGACCGCCTGCGCGGCTACGTGCATGGCGAAGGCTTCTTCGAATCGACCATCTCGACCCTCGCTGCGCCAGTACGCGATGCCAGTGGCCGGGTCGCCGCTGCGCTGGGCCTGACCATCCCTACCGCGCAGGTCGGCCATATCAACTTCGACAGCCTGCTGGGCCAGGTGCGCGGCAGCGCCGATGAGCTGTCCCGGCTGCTCGACTACCGACCCGGCGCTGGCCAGGTCACTGCGCTGATGAGGGACTGAAGATGAACCTCTACCAACTCCACGACAGCACCGCCATCGTCACCGGCGGTTCGTCCGGCATCGGCCTGGCCTGCGTCGAGCTGCTGCTCGAAGCAGGTGCCCGCGTGGCCTTCTGCGGCCGTAACCAGGACCGCCTGCGCAGCACCGAGGCCACCCTGCGTCAGCGCTTCCCTGAAGCACAACTGCTGGCCCAGGTGTGCGACGTGCTCGATGCCAAGGCCGTGCATGCCTTCGCCACCGCCAGCCAGGCCGCGCTGGGCCCGGCACGGGTGCTGATCAACAATGCCGGGCAGGGCCGCGTGTCGACCTTCGCCGATACCAGCGACGTCGCCTGGAGCGAAGAGCTGCAGCTGAAGTTCTTCTCGGTGATCAACCCCGTACGCGCCTTCAAACCCCAGCTGCAAGGCCAACCAGGTGCTTCGATCGTCTGCGTCAACTCGCTGCTGGCCAGCCAGCCCGAGCCGCACATGGTCGCCACCTCGGCGGCACGCGCCGGGCTGAAGAATCTGGTGCGCTCGATGGCCTTCGAGTTCGCCGAAGAAGGTATCCGGGTCAACGGCATCCTCATCGGCCTGGTCGAGTCCGGGCAGTGGCGTCGGCGCTTCGAGGCCCGTGACGAGCGTGCGCTGGACTGGGCGCAATGGACCGCCCAGCTGGCCCGCCGCAAGCAGATCCCGCTGGGCCGCCTGGGCCTGCCCAAGGAAGCCGCCCAAGCCATTCTGTTCCTCGCCTCACCGCTGTCGTCCTACACCACTGGCAGTCATATCGATGTTTCTGGAGGCTTGTCCCGCCATGCGTAACGAAAACACCGTCACCGTCGGTGCAGTGATCACCGCGTTTCTCGAACAGTGCGAGGTCAAGGCCGCCTTCGGCGTGATTTCGATCCACAACATGCCGATCCTCGACGCCTTTGCCGTACGCGGCAACATCCGCTTCATCATGGCCCGCGGCGAAGCCGGCGCCACCAACATGGCCGATGCCTACGCCCGCAGCGTCGGCGGCCTGGGCGTGTGCCTGACCTCTACCGGCACTGCCGCTGGCAATGCCGCCGGGGCCATGGTCGAAGCGCTCACCGCCGGTACCCCCTTGCTGCATATCACCGGGCAGATCGAAACACCGTACCTGGATCAGGAGCTGGCCTACATCCACGAGGCCCGCGACCAGCTGACCATGCTCAAGGCCGTGTCCAAGGCGGCCTTCCGCGTGCGTAGCGTAGAGACCGCCCTGAGCACCCTCAAGCTGGCCGTGCAAACCGCACTCACCGCGCCCACCGGCCCGGTCAGCGTGGAGATCCCGATCGATATCCAGTCGGCATTGATCCCCATGCCTGGCGACCTGTCGCCGCTGCCCATCCCGGTCGCGGTCCCGGTCCCGGAAGCCCTCGATCTGGTCGCCGAGCGCCTGGCCAGCGCCACCCGCCCGCTGCTCTGGCTCGGCGGGGGAGCCCGTCATGCCGGCGCGCAGGTCAAGCGCCTGCTGGATCTGGGCGTAGGCGTGATCACCTCGACCCAGGGCCGTGGCGTGGTCAATGAAGATGACGAGCGCTGTCTGGGTGCCTTCTCGCAGAACAAACTGGTCGAAGGCTTCATGCAGACCTGCGACGCGCTGGTGGTGGCCGGCTCGCGGCTGCGCAGCAACGAGACCTTCAAGTACGCCCTGAAGCTGCCGCGCACCACCCTGCGCATCGATGCCAACCCGGCCATTGAAGGCCGCAGCTACCCAAGCGACCTGTTCATCTGCGGTGACGCCGCGCTGGCCCTGGAAGGCCTGGCTGACCGCCTGCAAGGCCGCTTGCGCATCGACCCGGCGTTCATGAGCGAACTCAAGGCAGTGCGGGCCGAATCGCGCCGACAGCTGGTGGCAGACCTTGGCCCGTATGCGGCCATGGTCGATCAGTTGCAGGCGCAGACCGGCCGCAACTTCACCTGGGTACGCGACGTGACGCTGTCCAACAGCATCTGGGGTAATCGCCTGCTCAACCTGTACCACCCGCAGGCCGGCGTGCATGCCCTCGGTGGCGGCATCGGTCAGGGCCTGGCGATGGGCATCGGCGCAGCCATCGCTGCTGCCGAGACCGCGCCAGGGCGCAAGGTATTCGCCCTGGCCGGCGACGGCGGCTTCATCCTCAACCTGGGCGAGCTGGCGACCCTGGTGCAGGAAAAGGCCAACGTCGTGATCCTGCTGATGAACGACCAGCGCTACGGGGTGATCCGCAACATCCAGGACGCCATCTACGGCGCCCGGCACGCCTACGTCGAGCTGCATACCCCGGACTACGCCAAGCTCGCCGAATCGCTCGGCCTCAAGCACGGCCTGGTGCGCGACCTGAAGGACTTCGGCACGGTGCTCGAAGGCGCACTGGGCAGCGACGGGCCGTTCCTGCTGGAAGTCGACATGCTCAGCGTCGGCCCGTTCGCCACCCGCTTCGCCGGCCCGCCCAACAGCGAAACCCGCTCGCAGAAAGCCACCGCCGCCTGAGGACCCACCCATGCTGCATATCACCATGATCGGCTGTGGCGCCATCGGCGTGGCCGTGCTGGAACTGCTGGAGCATGACCGCCAGCTGCAGGTCGACGCGGTCATCGCCTCACCCGGCTCCGAAGCGCTGGTGGCCGAGCGCCTGGCCCGCCTGCGCCGACCGCCACAGGTGCTGACCATGCTGCCGACCGACGCGCGCCCTGATCTGCTGCTGGAATGCGCCGGGCACCGCGCTATCGAGCAGCACGTGCTGCCGGCGCTGGAGCGCGGTATCCCGTGCCTGGTGGTGTCGGTCGGCGCGCTGTCGCGAGCGGGGCTGGTCGAGCGCCTGGAGCAAGCGGCGGCCCGCGGCGACACCCGCATCGAGCTGCTGCCCGGCGCCATCGGTGGCATCGACGCGCTGTCGGCGGCCAAGGTCGGCGGCCTTGACACCGTGGAGTACACCGGCCGCAAGCCGACCCAGGCCTGGAAGGACACCCCGGCCGAGCAGGTCTGCGCCCTCGACAGCCTGTCCGAGGCCACGGTGATCTTCCAGGGCAGCGCCCGCGAGGCCGCCCGGCTGTACCCGAAGAACGCCAATGTCGCCGCCACCCTGTCGCTGGCCGGGCTCGGCCTTGACCATACCCGGGTCACCCTGGTCGCCGACCCCCACTGCCAAGAGAACGTGCACCAGGTCAAGGCCTTCGGCACCTTCGGCGGCTTTGAAATGAGCCTGCATGGCAAGCCCTTGCAAGCCAACCCGAAAACCTCGGCGCTGACCGTCTACAGCGTGGTCCGCGCCCTGGGCAACCATGCCCATGCCATTTCCATCTAGGGGAACGCCATGACACTGGAACAGACCTTACCCCTGTGCATCGCCGGCACCTGGCGCCTGGGCGGCGGTGCGCGCTACGCCACCTGCTACCCGGCCACGGGCGAACCGGTGGCCTGGCTCAACGCCGCCAGCCTGGACGACGTCGAAGCCGCCGTGCTGGGGGCACACCAGGCCTTCCTGCACAGCGGCTGGGCGCAGCGCAAACCCCACGAGCGCGCCACCGTGCTGTACCGTATCGCCGGGCTGATCCGCGAGCGCGCCGAGGAGCTGGCGCAGCTGCAGCGCCAGGACAACGGCAAACCGATCAACGAGACCCGCGCACTGGTGGCCAGCGCCGCAGGCACCTTCCAGTTCTTCGCCGCTGCCTGCGAAACCCTGGAAGAAACCATCACCCCGTCACGTGGCGACTTCGTCAGCATGAGCGTGTATGAACCGATGGGCGTGGTCGCGGCGATCACCCCGTGGAACTCGCCGATCGCCAGCGAAGCGCAAAAGGTTGCCCCGGCCCTTGCCGCTGGCAATGCCGTGGTGATCAAGCCGGCGGAGATCACCCCGCTGCTGGCCCTGCAACTGGCACGCATCTGCGACGACGCAGGGCTGCCCAAGGGACTGATCAGTGTGCTGCCGGGCAAGGGCTCGCTGCTCGGTGACGCCTTGACCCGCCACCCATTGGTCAAGCGCGTGTCGTTCACCGGCGGTACCAGCACCGGCAAGCACATCGCCCACATTGCCGCCGACAAGATGATGCCGGTATCGCTGGAGCTGGGCGGCAAATCGCCGACCATCGTGCTCGACGACGCCGACCTCGACCACGCCGTGGCGGGCGTGCTGTACGGCATCTTCAGCTCCTCGGGCGAGGCCTGCATCGCCGGCTCGCGACTGTTCGTCGCCCGGGCCTTGTACGAGCCGTTCATGGCCCGCCTGACCGCCGCCGCCGCACAACTGCGCCTGGGCGACCCGGCCGACGAACGCACGCAGATGGGCCCGTTGATCAGCGCCGCGCACCGTGAGTCGGTGGAGCGCTACGTGGCCTTGGGCCTGGCCGAAGGCGGCCGCCTGCGCCTGGGTGGTCAACGCCCGAGCGGCGGGCTGTTCGACCAGGGCTTCTTCTACCCGCCGACCATCCTCGAAGGTTTGGGCAACCAGCAGCAGGTGTGCCAGGAAGAGATCTTCGGCCCGGTGCTGGTGGCCATGCCCTTCGCCGATGAAGCAACGCTGATCAAGCAGGCCAACGACAGCCTGTACGCCCTGGCCGCGGGGATCTGGAGCCGTGACTACAAACGCGCCTGGGCACTGGGGCGCAAGCTCCAGGCCGGCACGGTGTGGATCAACACCTACAAGCAGTTCTCCATCTCGACCCCGTTCGGCGGCTGGCGCGACAGCGGCCTGGGCCGCGAAAAGGGCCGCCTGGGCATCCTGCAGTACATGGAACAGAAAAGCCTCTACTGGGGCATGAACGAACAGCCGCTGGCCTGGGCCGGCGTGGAGGCAGGACAATGAGCGTACTGGGCATCGACGAAGTCACCTATGGCGTGGAGGACCTGGCCACCAGCGCACGCTTTTTCAGCGACTGGGGCCTGACCCCGATCAGCAGTGCCGACGACGAAGTCGTCTTCGAAACCCTCAATGGCTGCCGAGTGGTCCTGGCCGCCATCGACAAGCCCGACCTGCCGCCGGCCATCGAGCCCGGTTCGACCGTGCGTGAAGTGGTCTGGGGCGTGGAAAGCCAGGCCGACCTTGCGCTGTACAGCCAGCGCATTGCCAACGACCCAGGCTTCGTCGAGGGCAACGGCCGCATCGGCTGCACCGACCCCAATGGCCTGGCGATCCGCCTGCAGGTCACCCGCAAGCGCGCGCTGCAGCTCGAATGCAGCGGCCACAACACCTGGCAGACCAAGGGCCGCATCAACAAGCCGGCCCCGGTGTACGAGCGCGCCACACCCATCGAAGTCGGCCACGTGGTGTTCTTCGTCACCGACGTCAACGCCTGCGAAGCTTTCTACCACGAGCGCTTCGGCTTCCAGGCCTCGGACCGCTACCCCAACCGCGGCGCCTTCCTGCGCACTGCCGAGGAAGGCGGCCACCACGACCTGTTCATGCTGCAGCTGCCGGCCCCGCGCGCTGGCCTCAACCACGTGGCCTTCACCGTGCGCGACCTGCACGAAGTATTCGGCGGCGGCATGCACATCTCGCGCTGCGGCTGGGATACCGAGATCGGCCCAGGCCGTCACCCGGTGTCGTCGGCGTTCTTCTGGTATTTCAAGAACCCGGCCGGCGCGCTGGTGGAGTACTACGCCGACGAAGATCAGCTGACCGGCGACTGGCAACCCCGTGAATTCGAACCCGGGCCGACCGTTTTCGCCGAGTGGGCGATCGCCGGGGGCATCGACGGCAACACCCGACGCCAGCAGCACGCAGAAGCGCCGCAAGGCAAATTCCTCACCGACAAACCGAAGAACAACTGAGGGCCACCCCATGAGCAACACCGAGGTCTACCTGCAGCCCCACCAGGCACGCAAACGCCCCAACACGCCATTCGAAGACCTGCTCGGCGATTCCATCGAGCGCGCCTACGGCAACGGCGTGAGTCAGCTGGGTGAATTGCTCGCCCACCTCAACCTGGCCGGCCCGCCCTGCCCGCTGACCAGCGGCGAGTGGACCGAAGACGCTTTCAAGACCCTGATGGCACGGCTGGGCGAATGACCCGCGGGAGATAGAACAAGATGAACATGCATGTAACCGTCGACCCTGTTGAACAGCACCTGGCCAATGGCCTCAAGGACCTGTGGTTCCCGGTATTGCCGTCGGAACTGCTGACTGACCGGCCGCTGTCGATCCGCCGCCTGGGCTACAAGATCGCTCTGTGGCGCGACAACGATGGCCACGTCCACGCCCTTGAGGACCACTGCCCGCACCGTGGCGCGCCGCTGTCCCAGGGGCCGGTACTGGGCGACCGCCTGCAGTGCCCGTACCACGGCGTCGAAGTACGCTGCGACGGCACCGTCACCAAGGTGCCCGGCAGCCCGGGCTGCAAGCTCGAAGGCAGCCGCCCGACGCGGATGTTCCATACCCGCGAGGTGGCCGGCGCGATCTTCCTGTTCAACGCCACCGAGCCGCACCTGGACACCCCGCCCGAGCTGGTGCTGCCCGAACAATTGACCTCGCCCGAGTGGAGCAGCTTCCTTTGCTACACCGAGTGGAAAGGCGACTACCGCTATGTGCTCGACAACGTCATGGACCCGATGCACGGCACCTACCTGCACAAGATGTCGCACTCGATGAGCGAAGGCGAGGCTACCGCCAGGTTCGTCACCCGCGATACCGAGCATGGTTTCTTCTTCGAGAAGGAAGGCCAGCGCGGCGTGAACTTCGACTGGACCGAATTCCTCGACAACGGCTGCCACTGGCTGCGCCTGGAAATTCCCTACCCAAAGACTGGCGGCCCAGGCGGCAACTTCACCATCATTGGCAGCTATACCCCGAGCAGCCGCGCCTTGGCAGCGGTATTCCACTGGCGCGCCCGACCGCTGACCGGCTGGCAGCGCGACACGTGGCGCTTCCTCTACAAGAACCGCCTGGAGGCACGACACTGGGCGGTGCTGGAACAGGACCGCGTGCTGCTGGAGTTCATGGAAGCGGACGCCAACCAGCGCGAGAACCTGTACCAGCACGACCTCGGCGTGGTGCGCCTGCGCCGCTACCTGAAAGCCAAGGCCAAGGAACAACTGGCCCTGATCGAAGCCAAACAACTGCCGTGAGGTGAGCGATGTCCAACGCATCCACAGTCAGCGCGCTGGTGCATACCCTGCGCCATGAAGCCGACGGCATCATCAGCGTCGAACTGCGGCCTTGGGGCGACACCGTGTTCGCCCCGTTCGAGGCTGGCGCGCACATCGACCTGCACCTGCCCAACGGCCTGGTGCGCAGCTATTCGCTGCTCAACTCGCCCAGTGACCAGGGCCGCTACGTGGTCGGCATCCTGCGCGACCGCGGCAGCCGCGGCGGCTCGCGCTACGTCCATGAGCAGTTGCGGGTGGGTACGCAGCTGACCATCTCGCAGCCACGCAACCACTTTGCCCTAGACACCCGCGCCAGCCACAGCGTGCTGGTAGCCGGCGGCATCGGCATCACGCCGATCTACTGCATGTTCCGGCAGTTGCTGGCACTGGGGCGCTCGGCCGAGCTGGTCTACTGCGCCCGTTCACGGCGCGAGGCGGCCTTGCTGAAGCCATTGGCAGAGCTGGGGGCGAAGGTGGTGTACCACTTCAACGACGAGAAAGGCAGTTTGCCGGACCTGGCGCATTACCTGGCGGGGCGGGCGGCGGACACGCACTTCTATTGCTGCGGGCCGACGCCGATGCTCGATGCCTTCGAAGCAGTGTGCGAGCAACTGGGGTATCAGCACGCGCATATCGAGCGCTTCACCCCCGTGGAGGTGACGGCGGCTGAGGATGCCCTGGACCGCTACAGCGTCGAGTTGAGCAAGAGTGGCAAGACCCTCGAAGTCGAACCGGGTCTCAACCTGCTGGACGTGCTGCTCGAGGCCGGTTGCGATATCGACCATAGCTGCCGTGAAGGCGTGTGCGGCTCCTGCGAGACGCGGGTGCTGGAAGGCGATATCGACCACCGCGACGGCGTGTTGAGCAAGGCCGAGCGCGCGGCCAATGGTTCGATGATGGTGTGTGTGTCGGGCTGCAAGAGCCGGCGTCTGGTGCTCGACCTCTGAGTTGCCTGTGCCGGCCACTTCGCTGGTAAACCCGCTCCCACAGGATCTCCACAGGTCCTGAATACTGCGCCGTACCTGTGCGAGCGGGTTCACCCGCGAAGGGGCCAGCCCAGGCTATTACGAAACCAAAACAATAAAACCACCCCCGGTTTTCGCTATTAGCCAGCTACCCCTCCAAAAGCACCCGTTCAAGGCGGTGGGGGCCCGCTGCTGCCCGCGAAAACTGGCCTCAACCTTGCAGGGCATAGCATGAACAGATACCTGATCACCCTCGGTCTGCTCGTCTCCAGTTGCACCACCCTCGCCGCCGAGCCTGGCCCGGCGGCCCCCGACCAGCCGCCCGGTACCCGCAAGCCTTTCCCACATGTCGCCTGGCGCAGCGACGACGGCCAGAGCAGCCTGGACGTCGGCGGCGCCCTGAGGGTCAACTACCGCGACGAGCACTGGGACACCACCGAGAACAACGGTCGGTTCCTCTTCGACACTTTCCGCCTGGACCTCCAGGCGCGCCATCGCCAGCTGTTCGCCGACGTCGGCTACTGGTTCCAGGACGACGGCAAGCGCGCCATCGACCGCGGCTTCGTCGGCTACCGCATCGACGAGCAATCCAACCTGCAACTGGGTGCGCCGTTCAAGCCGTTCGGCCTGGAGCCCTATCCGCAGTTCGGCTGGAGCTATCACATCCCGTTCTTCATGGGCTATGGCGTCAGCGCAGGCACCGGCCTCAAGTACAGCTACAAGGACAGTGGCTGGGACCTGCAACTGGGCTACTTCCCGCGGATGCTGCCCACCGGCATCCGCTACTCACCGGAGGTCGGCCGTTTCAGCGACCTGGAGGACAACGCCGTGGCCTTCACCCAGTCGCGCCAGGACAACGAAAAGCGCAACCAGGTCAACGCCCGGCTCGCCCGCACTTTCAGCGGCGAAGGCTGGAAAGCCGAGCTGGGCGCCTCGCTGTCCAGCGCCGAGTTGTACAACGCCACCACCCATGACGATGGCGACTACTGGGCGGCAGGCATGCATGCCTTGGTCAACCGCGGCAACTGGACGATCACTGGCCAGGCCATCCGCTATGAATACGATCCACGTAACCCTACGGGTGTCAGCGACGATGCGGTACTGATGGGTGGCAACGGCCTGACCCCGGCTTACCTGATCGCGTCGAAGGCGACCATCACGGCGCTCAACGTCGGTTATGACGTGTTCACGCCGGGCCTCGGCCAGTTGAAGAAGGTCAAGCTGTATACCGACTACAGCCGGATGATGAAGGACAAGCGCGGCTGGGATGACTCGCAGATGTTCACCGTGGGTGTGCAGTTCCTGGCGATGCCGATCATGGCCTGGGTCGACCTGACCTGGGCGCGCAATGCCAACCCGTTCGGTGGGGCGGAGAATGGCACGGGCTGGACCAGTACCAGCTCGGTGGGGAGCAATGACTGGTATTACCGGACCAATATCAATATCGGTTATTACTTCTGAATGTCAGGTTGCCTGTACCGGCAACCGGGCCGGTACAGACACCGCAGGCAAAGGGCATTACCATGGAGCGCCTTCCTGCAACTGACCCTGAACATGCCCTGCGAATACAAGATCGTGCTCTGGCGCCTGGAGCAGGACGCCCACGGCTACCCGCCGGCCTCGGTCGAAGGTCTCTGGGCAAAACGCACCGCCACGGGCTACCAGGTCGACAGTTTGCCTTTCTATGCCTACGGCATTGCTCCCGGGGATATCATCAGCACCTGCGAAGATGGCGAGCAGTCTTGGTTCGAAACCTTGCAACAGAGCGGCGGTGCTTCGGTGTTCCGCATCCGGGTGAAGGCAGCCGCAGATGTCGAACAGGTGCGCATGGCACTCGAAGAGTTCGGCTGCCCTTGCTACGCCGAGCCGGCCGTGCGGATGCTGGCCGTTGAAGTGCCACCAACGCGAGCCCTCGACACCCTTCTCTATTACCTGCTGACCCAGCGCGAAGCCGGCACCCTGGACTTCGAGGAAGGCGTGTTGCGCCACGCCATCCCCGAAGAGTTCCGCTAGGCCTTACGCCTCGGCCAGCCGCGCCGCCGGCTTGCGGAACACGAACAGCAGGCCGACCACGATCAACCCCATGCCCAGCAGGCTCATGGGCGCCAGGCGGTTGCCGAAGATCAGCAAGTCCATCACCGCGGTCACGGCCGGCACCAGGTAGAACAGGCTGGTGACGTTGACCAGGTTACCCTTGGCGATCAGCCGATATAGCAGCAAGGTGGCCAGCAGCGACACCAC
This sequence comes from Pseudomonas sp. 382, assembly GCF_002759075.1. NCBI lineage: Bacteria > Pseudomonadati > Pseudomonadota > Gammaproteobacteria > Pseudomonadales > Pseudomonadaceae > Pseudomonas > Pseudomonas sp. 382. The sequence continues at coordinate 31,668 of NZ_PEMX01000027.1, read as the reverse complement.
CAGCCCCATCCACAGCAGCGCGCCGATGAAACCACCGGTCCAGTCGACCTGCATCGGTTGCAGCGGCGCAAACACCGCACACAGGGCGAAACCGGCGAGGTACTGCAACGGCAGTGTGCCCATCGGGTTGTCGGTGATGCGCTTCTGCAGGATCGAACCAAAGGTCATGCTGGCCAGTGCCAGCAGGGCGAACAGCATGCCGAGCAGCGATACCCCGCCGAGGTTGATGCCCTGGTAGACCACCATGACCAGACCAGCAAGCCCCAGGCTCAGGCCGAACAGGCGACTCCAGGAGCGCTGGCGCTCCATCAGTACCACGGTGAGGATCGGTTGCACCCCCATCACCGTGGCCATCACGCCAGGGGTGACGTGGGTGTTGAGCGCCAGCAGGTAGAAGATCTGGTAGGCGCCGAGCAGCACGCAGCCGGTGCCCAAGGCACGCAGGATCGACCCCCGTGTTCGTGGCCAGCGCAGGCCAAGCAACGGGCCGATCAGCAGCAGGCCGGTCAAGGCCAGCGCCGAGCGCAGCAACAGGAAGGCGAAGGGGCTGGCATGGGCCAGGCCGAGTTTGGAAACGATCGCGCCACTGCTCCAGAGCAGGACGAACAGGCTGGTGGTGCCCGCCGAGGCCACGGATGCTTTGTTGAAGACAGACATGTATTGCCACCTGATAAGGCAAAGTAAGCCAGACGGCGGGCGTGAACTTCAGCGAGGGAAGGTGCCGACCGTGTTCAGTAGGTTGCGGGTGCGAAGGGGAGCGGCCAGAAGCCGATCAGCCCAGTACGACCACGCAAGGAGGCGGAGCTACGCCGCCTACGACGCCACTGACAGGTGGTGGGTAGTGACTGATCACGACCGGCTGCTGGCTGCCACGCACGACCATGCCCGCGACTGGCGCGATGGCAAAGCATGTGGTGGAAGGGATGGCTGGCATGATCGGGTCTTCGGGGAAGAGAAGTGTTTCGGAATATAGCGGTGAATTCAGGCTTGGGCAATAGCCTGTTCCGGCCTCTTCGCGGGCATGCCCCCACAGTATCTGGAACCTGCACAGTACTTGTGGGAGCGGGCATGCCCGCGAAGAGGCCGGCCCTGTAATCAGAACAACCAGCGGTACAGGAAATAAGCCACCACCACCGCCAGCACCGGCCGCAGGATGCGGTAGGCCTTGGGGTTGGCGCGCTTGAACTGCTTCATGCGGCTGCTGATCTTGTTGCTGAAACGCTTGCTCCAGGCATAGGCCTGGTTGATCCCGCCGACACGCTCGTCATCGGTGTTCTGCGGTGCGGTGGCGCGGCCGAGGAAGGCACTGACCTTGCGGTTGATGCGGGTCATCAGCGGGCTGCTCAGCGGGCGCTCGATGTCGCAGAACAGGATCACCCGGGTCACGTCGGTTTCGTTCTTGACCCAGTGCACATACGTCTCGTCGAACATCACGTCTTCGCCGTCACGCCAGGCGTATTGCTCACCATCGACGTAGATGCGGCAGGCGTCGGAGTTGGGGGTCGAAAGGCCCAGGTGGTACCGCAGGGAGCCGGCAAAGGGGTCGCGATGCGGGTTCAGGTGGCTGCCACCGGGCAGCAGGGCGAACATCGCCCCCTTGACGTTGGGAATGCTACTGACCAGCTCGACGGTTTTCGGGCACAGGGCTTCGGCAGACGGCAGCGGCTTGTCGTACCACTTCAGGTAGAAGCGCTTCCAGCCCTTCTTGAAGAACGAACCGAAGCCGGCGTCGTTGTCCTTCTCGGCGGCACGGATATACCCCTCGTCGAACAGGCGCATGGCCTCTTCGCGGATCACCTGCCAGTTGTCCTTGAGCACGTCCAGTTCAGGGAAGCGCTGGCGGTCCAGGTAGGGCTTGGACGGCACCCCGGAAAAAAGGTACATCAAGCTGTTATAAGGTGCGAACAGCGCCGAATGGTTGACGAACTGGCGCAGTACTGGCAGGCGCGCCTTGCCGCGCAGGTGCACGTACAGCACGCTGCCGAAGAACACCAGCAGCACACCTGCCTTGGCGAGGAAGGAAAAGGTCATGCAACACTCCTTGGAGTGGGAGCAGGCCAGCGCTGCCAGCTCCCAGAAAAATCATCCGGCCATCATAAACCCATCCCGCCCAGGTAAAAACAACCCGGGCGGGATCTCACTCATGAAGATTTTGCAATGAACCAGGCCGCCGAATGTTGCGCCGGATCAGCGGCAGGGCCGATTACTGCTGGTTTTCCTGCTCGCTGAACAGGTCGCTGAACAGCATGCTGGACAGGTAGCGCTCGCCCGAGTCGGGCAGGATTACGACGATGGTCTTACCTTGCATCTCCGGTTTTTCGGCCAGACGCACCGCGGCTGCCATCGCCGCGCCACAGGAAATACCGCAGAGAATGCCTTCTTCCTGCATCAGGCGAATGGCCATGGCCTTGGACTCTTCATCGGTCACGGTCTCGACCTGGTCGACAATCGACAGGTCGAGGTTTTTCGGCACGAAACCGGCGCCGATGCCTTGGATCTTGTGCGGGCTGGGCTTGAGCTCTTCACCGGCCAGAGTCTGGCTGATCAGCGGCGAAGCCACCGGTTCGACCGCCACCGACAGGATCGACTTGCCCTGGGTGTGCTTGATGTAGCGCGACACGCCGGTAATGGTGCCGCCGGTACCCACGCCGGCAACCAGCACGTCGACAGCGCCGTCGGTGTCGTTCCAGATCTCCGGCCCGGTGGTCTTTTCGTGGATCGCCGGGTTGGCCGGGTTGTCGAACTGGCCCGGCAGGAAGTACCGGGCAGGGTCGGACGCCACGATTTCGTTGGCCTTCTCGATGGCGCCCTTCATGCCCTTGGCCGGCTCGGTCAGCACCAGCTCTGCACCCAGCGCCTTGAGCACCTTGCGGCGTTCCAGGCTCATCGAGGCTGGCATGGTCAGGATCAGCTTGTAGCCACGGGCGGCGGCGACGAACGCCAGGCCGATACCGGTGTTGCCCGAAGTCGGCTCGACGATGGTCATGCCCGGCTTGAGTTTGCCGCTGCTCTCGGCGTCCCAGACCATGTTCGCGCCGATCCGGCACTTGACCGAGTAGCCCGGGTTGCGCCCTTCGATCTTGGCCAGGATCGTCACCCCGCGCGGGGCGATGCGGTTGATCTGTACCAGCGGCGTATTGCCGATGGAATGGGCGTTGTCTGCGTAGATACGGCTCATGGCAGGGTCCTTGACATGAAAAGAGCAGGGAAAGACTTCAAGGGTAAGCCTGCCCCGGCACCCCGTAAAGCCCGTTAGAACCAAGCCAGGCGCGACGTGGTCAACCGCTCGACCGGCTTTGGAGAACCCTGCGATGAAAGCTCGCTATCGCTGGCCGTTGATCGGCCTGGCCAGCTTGGTCGTGCTATTGGTGGCACTGCATGTTGCCCTGCCCTATCTGGTGCGCGACTACCTCAACGACAAACTGGCCGACATGGGCGAATACCGTGGCCAGGTCACGGATGTCGACCTGGCCTGGTGGCGCGGGGCCTATCAGATCAACGGCCTGAAAATCGTCAAGACCAGCGGCAAGGTGCCGGTTCCGTTCCTGGAGGCACCGTTGATCGACCTGTCGGTGAGCTGGCATTCGCTGATCTACGACAAAGCCGTGGTGGCCAAGGTGGCGTTCGCCCGCCCCGTGCTCAACTTCGTCGATGGCGGCAGCAAACAGGCCTCGCAGACGGGCCAGGGCACCGATTGGCGCCAGCAGCTGGACAAGCTGCTGCCGATCACCCTGAACGAGGTGCACATCGAAAACGGCACCTTGACCTTTCGCAATTTCAACTCCAAGCCACGGGTCGACCTGAAAGCCACGCAGCTGAACGCCGATATCCGCAACCTGACCAATGTGCGCGACGAAAAAGGCCGACGCGATGCCAGTTTCGACGGGACTGCGCTGATAGCCGGAGACGCCAGGGTAGAAAGCCGCGCCACCTTCGACCCGTTCAGCGACTTCGATGATTTCGAATTCCGGCTGCGTGCCACCGGCATCGAATTGCGCCGCCTGAATGACTTCGCCAGCGCCTATGGCAAGTTCGATTTCAATGCCGGGCACGGGGATGTCGTGATCGAGGCCCAGGCCGAGAATGGCAGGCTCAATGGCTACATCAAGCCGCTGCTGCGCGATGTCGATGTATTCGACTGGCAGCAGGACGTGGAGGAAAAGGACAAAGGGTTTTTCCGCTCGGTCTGGGAGGCGGTGGTAGGTGCCACCGAGACCGTGCTGAAGAACCAGCCGAAAAATCAGTTCGCCACCCGCGTCGAGCTCAGCGGCAGTGTGCACCAGCAGAACATCAGTGGTTTCGAGGCGTTCTTGCAGATACTGCGCAACGGCTTCATCGAGGCGTTCAATGCACGCTATGAACAGCCAGCGCCCAAGTCTGACTGAAGGTTCGTGACGAGCCATTCAGAGACTGAATACCGGGTCTGCGTTTCCACCTGCCTGGGCCCGCGTTATAGTCGTTGGCAAACGATAGGCACCCTGCAGAGGACAGACCCCATGAAGTTCGAAGGCACCCGCGACTACGTCGCCACAGACGACCTGAAACTGGCGGTGAACGCGGCCATCACCCTCGAACGCCCGCTGCTGGTCAAGGGCGAGCCCGGCACCGGCAAGACCATGCTCGCCGAGCAACTCGCGGCCTCGTTCGGCGCACGCCTGATCACCTGGCACATCAAGTCCACCACCAAGGCCCACCAAGGCCTCTACGAGTACGACGCGGTCAGTCGCCTGCGCGACTCGCAGCTGGGTGTGGACAAGGTCCACGACGTGCGCAACTACCTGAAGAAAGGCAAGCTGTGGGAGGCCTTCGAGGCCGACGAGCGGGTAATCCTGCTGATCGACGAGATCGACAAGGCCGACATCGAGTTCCCCAACGACCTGCTGCAGGAACTCGACAAGATGGAGTTCTACGTCTACGAAATCGACGAGACCATCAAGGCCAAGCAGCGCCCGATCATCATCATCACCTCCAACAACGAAAAAGAGCTGCCCGACGCCTTCCTGCGCCGCTGCTTCTTCCACTACATCGCCTTCCCAGACCGCAGCACCCTGCAGCAGATCGTCGACGTGCACTACCCGAACATCAGCCAGTCGCTGGTCAGCGAGGCGCTGGACGTGTTCTTCGACGTGCGCAAGGTGCCGGGCCTGAAGAAAAAGCCGTCCACCTCCGAGCTGGTCGACTGGCTCAAGCTGCTGATGGCCGACAACATCGGCGAAGCCGTGCTGCGCGAACGCGACCCGACCAAGGCCATCCCGCCGCTGGCCGGTGCCCTGGTGAAAAACGAGCAGGACGTGCAACTGCTCGAGCGCCTGGCCTTCATGAGCCGGCGCGGCAACCGCTGACAGGAGCCGGGCCATGCTGCTCAACCTGTTCAATGAAATGCGTGCAGCCAAGGTGCCGGTTTCGGTGCGCGAACTGCTCGACCTGCACCACGCCCTGCAAAAAGGCGTGGTGTTCGCCGACATGGACGCCTTCTACTACCTGGCCCGGGCCATCCTGGTAAAGGACGAACGCCACTTCGACAAGTTCGACCGCGCGTTCGCCGCTTACTTCAAAGGCCTGGAAAACCTCGACCGGCACTTAGAGGCGCTGATCCCCGATGAATGGCTGCGCAAGGAATTCGAGCGCTCGCTGACCGACGAGGAACGTGCACAGATCCAGTCCCTGGGCGGCCTGGACAAGCTGATCGAGGAGTTCAAGAAGCGCCTCGAAGAGCAGAAGGAACGCCACGCCGGTGGCAACAAGTGGATCGGCACCGGTGGCACCAGCCCGTTCGGCTCGGGCGGGTTCAACCCGGAAGGCATCCGCGTCGGCGAGGCCGGCAAGCGCCAGGGCAAGGCGGTAAAGGTCTGGGACCAGCGCGAGTACAAGAACCTCGACGACCAGGTCGAACTGGGCACGCGCAACATCAAGCTGGCCCTGCGCCGCCTGCGCAAGTTCGCCCGCGAAGGCGCCGCCGAAGAACTCGACATCGACGGCACCATCGACCATACCGCGCGTGACGCCGGGCTGCTGAACATCCAGATGCGCCCGGAACGGCGCAACACGGTGAAACTGCTGTTGCTGTTCGACATCGGCGGTTCGATGGACGCGCATATCAAGGTCTGCGAAGAACTGTTCTCGGCCTGCAAGACCGAGTTCAAGCACCTGGAGTACTACTACTTCCACAACTTCGTGTACGAGTCGGTATGGAAGAACAACCTGCGCCGCACCTCCGAGCGCTTCTCCACCTTCGACCTGCTGCACAAGTACGGCGACGACTACAAAGTGGTGTTCGTCGGTGATGCGGCCATGGCGCCGTACGAGATCACCCAACCGGGGGGCAGCGTCGAGCACTGGAACGAAGAAGCCGGGTATGTGTGGATGCAGCGCTTCATGGAGAAATTCAAGAAGATCATCTGGATCAACCCGTATCCGAAGCAGGCCTGGGACTACACCGCATCGACCCACCTGGTGCGGGATCTGATCGAGGACAAGATGTATCCGCTGACATTGCAAGGGTTGGAAGAAGGGATGCGTTACCTGTCCAAGTAGCTAATGCCTTGGGGCCGCTCTGCGGCCCTTTCGCGACACAAGGCCGCTCCTACAGGAAACCGCATGCTCTCTGTAGGAGCGGCCTTGTGTCGCGAAAGGGCTGCAGAGCAGCCCCAAAATCTCAAAACCAACGCCGACCAAAAGCCTGCTGCTCTCGCCAGGCCTCTTCCTGCACCACCGCCCGGAACCGTACAGAAGCCCCCGGCATGCACTGCGCCAGCTGCGCCAACGCCAACGGCGTCAACGCCCCCAGCCGCGGATAGCCACCAATGGTCTGCCGGTCGTTGAGCAACACGATCGGCTGCCCGTCCGGTGGCACCTGCACCGCCCCCAGCGGAATCCCTTCGGAAATCATCGGTGCCCCCTGGTAGACCAGCTCTGGCCCCAGCAAACGGATACCCATGCGGTCGGCGCGGCTGTCCAGCGTCCAGTCACGGTTGAATGCTGCAAACAGACTGGTCCCGCTGAAATCACCGATCTGCGCGCCCATCACCAGGTCGAGCACAGGCTTGGCCGCATAGCTCGGGCACAAAGCTGCCGGGACTTCACGCAAGGCCGGCGAGTCTCCGGCAAAGGAGAGTACCTGCCCTTTCGACAGGGCTGTCCCTCGCCCATCGATCCCCCCCAGCTCCTCGCGCACGACCGTGGCACAGCTGCGCAGCACATCCTCACCGATGAACCCGCCCGGGGCTGCCAGATACGCCCGCACACCTTGCTTCGGCTGTTTCAGGGTCAAGCGCTGCCCCTTGGCCACACTGAAACTGCGCCATGGCAACTGTGGTTGGTCATCCACCCGTGCATCCAGGTCAGCCCCGGCCAGCGCCAGCACACAATCCTGCTCGGCCACCAGCGCAAAACCACCCAGCGCCACCTCGACCACCGGCGCCCCCAGCGCGTTGCCCAGCAGCCAGTTGGCCCAGTGCATCGCCACCCAGTCCAGCGCCCCGCCCTGGGTCACGCCCAGGTGACGCACGCCAAAACGCCCGGCATCCTGCATCTGGCACAGGGCAGTACTGGCTTCGATCTTCAACTGCTTCATCCTTGCGCCTCCACATCGCCGCCCAAGGCCAGGAACTCTTCACGCGACACAGCCACGAAGCGCACCCGGTCGCCCGGTTGCAGCAGGCTATAACCCTCGCGTTCGCGATCGAACAGGCGCACCGGTGTGCGCCCGATCAGGTTCCAGCCGCCGGGCGATATCGCGGGGTAAGCCGCCGTCTGGCGTTCGGCAATGCCCACGCTGCCCGCCGCCACGCGCTTGCGCGGGGTGCTCAGCCGCGGGCTGGCCAGACGTTCGTCGACCAGCCCCATGAAGCCGAAGCCGGGGGCGAAGCCAAGGGCGAACACCGGGTATTCGCGCTCACTGTGCAAGCGGATCACCTCGGCTTCGCTCAGCCCGCTGCGTGCTGCCAGCACGGGCAGTTCCGGGCCGACGCTGGCGTGGTACCACACCGGGATTTCATGGCGCCGGCCAGCGCTGCCGGTGTCCGGCTGCAAGCCCTCCAGCGCCTGGGTGATCAACGCCCGCGCCTCACCCGGTGGCAGATCGAACTGCACCATCAGCGTGGTGTAGGACGGCACCAGATCGACCAAGTGCTCGCCGAACGCCGCGCTCAGGCGCTGGCTGGCGGCAAGCATCCACGGCATGTTGGCTTCGTCGATACGGTCGAACAGGCGCACCATCAGGCTGTCGATGGCCACGACTTCGATACGCAGCTTCATCACGCCTCCAGCGCATCGAGGGCCTGGCGAATCTGCCGCACGGCCGCCACCGAGCTGGCGTTGTCGCCATGCACGCAGAGGGTGCTTGCGGCCAACTGCAACGCGCTGCCATCATCCGCCACCAGGGTTTCACCGCGGGCCAGGCGCAGGGCCTGCTCGACCACCAGCGCCGGGTCATGGTGCACCGCGCCCGGCAGACGCCGTGAGACCAGGTGACCGCTGGCGGTGTAGGCGCGGTCGGCGAAGGCTTCGAACCACAGCGGTACGCCAATTTCATCGCCCAAGGCCTGGGCCCCGCGGTTGTCGGCAGTGGCCATGAGCATCAGCGGCAGGCCGCTGCCATAGGCCGCCACGGCTTCCAGCACGGTGCGCAGCTTGAGCGGGTCGGCCATCATGTCGTTGTACAACGCGCCGTGGGGCTTCACATAGGCCACGCGGCCGCCGAGCACCTTGCAGATGCCGTCCAGGGCACCGATCTGATAATGCAGCAGGTCGCGGATTTCTTCCGGGCTGCAGGCCATGGAGCGGCGGCCAAAGCCGACCAGGTCCGGATAGGCTGGGTGAGCGCCGATGGTCACGCCGTGCTCCAGCGCCATGGCCACGGTGCGGCGCATGATGCCCGGGTCGCCGGCGTGGTAGCCGCAGGCGATGTTGGCGCAGTCGATATAGGGCATCACCTCGGCATCCAGGCCCATGTGCCAGCTGCCGTAACTTTCGCCCATGTCGCAATTGAGTAGCAGGGGTTTCACCTGACGTGCTCCCGTGTCGATGTTCATAGGCCTACCTTAGCGCGCCTGGAGTTGTTTGCCGCGGGTTTCCGGCAGGCTCAGCGCCGCCACGATCACCACGCCATAAGACACCGCAGAGAACACGCCGATACCCAGGCCCAAAGGGATCTTTTCGCCGAGCAAGCCGATCAGCAGCGGGAACAGCGCAGCGATGATCTTGCCGACGTTGTAGCAGAAGCCCTGCCCCGAACCACGTACCCGAGTCGGGAACAGCTCTGTAAGAAACGCGCCCATGCCACTGAAGATGCCCGAGGCAAAGAAGCCCAATGGGAACCCGAGCCACAGCATCACGCTGTCACTGACCGGCATCTGCGTATACAGCAGCACGATGATGAACGAGCCCACCGCGAACAGGATGAAGTTCTTCTTGCGCCCCAGCAGGTCGGACAGGTAGGCGCTGACCACATAACCGATGTAGGACCCGACGATCACCATCGCCAGGTATCCGCCCGTGCCCAGCACGCTCAGGCCTCGCTCGTTCTTGAGGAACGTCGGCAGCCACGAGGTGATGGCGTAGTAGCCACCCAACGCGCCGGTGGTCAGCAGCGAGGCGCGCACGGTGGTCCAGAGCATGCCGGGGGCGAAGATCTCGTAGAAATGCGAGGGCGCCTCGGCCTTTTCCTCGTCCTTGGCCTGACGATAGACCTCCGGGTCCTTTACCAGGCGACGGACGAAGATCACGAAGATCGCTGGCACCAGCCCCAGCAGGAACAGTGCACGCCAGGCCTGCTCGGCCGGCAGCCAGGAGAATAGCAGCGCATACAGGACCGCCGTCAGCCCCCAGCCCAGGGCCCAGCCCGACTGCACCATGCCCACTGCCTTGCCACGGTCCTGGGCCCGGATCACCTCGCCGATCAGCACGGCGCCGGCGGTCCACTCGCCACCGAAACCGAAGCCCATCAAGGTGCGGGCGATCAGCAACTGGTCGTAGTTCTGGGCAAAGCCGCAGAGGAAGGTGAAAAAGGCGAACCACAGCACCGTCAATTGCAAGGTGCGCACACGGCCAATGCGGTCGGAGAGGATGCCGGCGACCCAGCCACCGATGGCCGAGGCAATCAGCGTGCTGGTGTGGATCAGCCCGGCTTCGGCAGTGCTGATGCCCCACAGCATGATCAGGGTCGGGATGACGAAACTGAGCATCTGGGTGTCCATGCCGTCCAGGCCATAGCCGATCTTGCAGCTCCAGAATGTACGCCGTTGCTGGGGGTCGATATCGCGGTACCAGGCGAACGGCCCGGTCGAAGGGGGGGATTGCACCTGTTGCTGCACGCCGCTTGGGTTCATGCTTGCCTCGGCTTGTTGGTATTGTTTTACGGGCGACGTCGGGCGTCGCGGCCTGGGCCTCATGTTCAGAGGCCGTGCGGCCTGAGTCCAACGAGAAAAACCGTCGGTCTGGAACAAGAAAAACTGATCATGAACCTTCGCTTCCTCGAAACCTTCGTCTGGGTCGCTCGGCTCAAGAGCTTCCGCCTGACCGCGGAGAAGCTGTTCACCACCCAGGCTTCGGTCTCCAGCCGCATCGCCGCGCTGGAGGCCGACCTTGGCGTGAAGCTGCTGCTGCGTGACTCCCGTGGTGTCAGCCTGACGCCGGAAGGCAGCAAAGTGCTGGAGTACGCCGAGCGCATGCTCGACACGGCCAAGGCGATGAAGCAGTCGCTGGACAGCGATCGGGCGAAGGTCGGGCACATTCGCATCGGGGTGATGGACACGGTGATCCACACCTGGATGAGCGCGCTGGTAGCGGAATTGACCGAGCGCTACCCGCAGGTGGAGATCGAACTGGTCGCAGACACCGCGCTGAACCTGCGCGAGCAGTTGCAGAAGGGCTTTCTCGACGTGATCGTGCAGACCGACCTGCTGCGCGAGCAATCGATCCGTAGCCAGGACCTGGCGCGCTACCCGATGGGTTGGGTGGTGGCGGCAGGCTCCGTGTACCACCGCGATTTCGCCTCGCTGGCCGAGCTGGGGCGCGAGCGGATTGTCACCTTCTCGAAGAACTCACGGCCGCACCAGGAAGTGCTCAGCCTGCTGCAGGGCGCCGGGGCCGAAGCGCCGCGGTTGAACTGCGTGAACTCGGTGGCGGCTATTACCCGGTTGTTGCGTGATGGTTTCGGGATTGGCGCCTTGCCACCGGCCTTGGTGGATGCTGAGCTGAGCCGGGGTGAGCTGGTGCTGCTGGAAGGCCTGCAGCCACCGCCGAGCCTGGAACTGGTGGTGGCGTGGCAGACCGGGGTGGCGTTGGTGGATGAGGTGGTCGGCGTGTGCCGGCAGGTGCTGGAGCGGTATGCCCGGGATGTGGGTGGGCAGCGGATTGTGCTGGTTTCTCAGGGTTCGCCTTGAGCGTTGTAGCGCCTGGGAGATCGAGCGCCGCAAAACTCAAGGCGAAAACATCAGCGCCAGCTCTCTTTCACCGCCTTGCGCCGCCCACCCAGGATCACCCAGCCAATACCCAGCAACAGGCTCTCGACCACGAAGGCCAGCACAAACCCGGCCCCGACGCCCCAGCCGATCGCTTCGGGCACCAGCAGAATCTGGTAGCTGTAGCCCTTGAGCGTCTCTTCACGCAGCTGCGGCTCCGGCTGCACCAGCACATGCCAGGTGCGGCTCACCCACGAGCCTTGCAGCGCCTGCCACTCGTCTTCCAGCAACTGGTTGCGGATCAGCAGGCTTTCGATGCTGTTGGCATCACTGAGGAACACCGGGTCGTCACTGGTCCGGTAATGCCGCACCAGCGCCTGCAGATCACCGTTGAAGAAGCGCTCGGCAGTCTGCCTGAAGCCATCCAGCGCCTGGCGTGACTCGAACAGATGCGCCTCGGCCCGCTGGCTGTAGTCCTTGACCAGCCCGGGCACCTGGATACCGGCCAGCAGGCCGAAGGTGAACAACAGCAATCGCAGGTAACTTCTGAACATGCAGCGTCCTTAGCTCTGGCCTTGCGAAACGCACTCGCCGTGCCGCCATAGCCCCCATTGGCCGGGCTCGTAGCGCCGCCAGGTCTCGTTCTCGGTCAAGGCCTCGGTAGCGATCACCGTGACTACGTCATTGGGCGTGGTTTCGGTGTGAAAATCGACGATCAGGTCGACATCCTTCAAGCGGGCGGCGCCAAAAGGCGCACGCCGGGTAATGTGTACCAGCTTGGTCGAACAGAAACAGAACAACCAGTCGCCGTCGCTGAGCAAGCAGTTGAACACGCCCTTGCCACGGTACCCGGCACAGGCTTCGACCAGCACCGGCAGCAGCTGTTCCACCTCGACCGGCTCGGGGAACGCCGCACGAATGCGGTTGAGCAAATCGCAGAAGGCCGCCTCGCTGTCCGTGTCGCCCACCGGGCGATAGAAGGTCGCTTCGCCCCTGAAGTCGCCCAGTTGGCCGTTGTGCGCGAAGCACCAGTTGCGGCCCCACATTTCACGCACGAACGGGTGCGTGTTGGACAGGCACACCCGGCCGACGTTGGCCTGGCGGATATGGCCGATCACCACTTCGCTCTTGATCGGGTAGCGCTGCACCAGGTTGGCCACCTCCGATTCACTGCTCGCGGCCGGGTCCTGGAACAGGCGCAGGCCGCGCCCTTCGTAGAAGCCGATACCCCAGCCATCACGGTGCGGGCCGGTACGCCCGCCGCGCTGCATGAGCCCGGTGAAGCTGAAGACGATGTCGGTCGGGACGTTGGCACTCATGCCCAAAAGTTCGCACATGATGGTGGCTCCGCTTACAGGCGTGGCTCGACCCGGCCGCGGCCGCCGCCCGGCACGGCAGGTGGCGGGGCATCGCGGTAGCGATCATTGCGCTCGGCGGCCATGGGCGCCGCCGCGATGACCGCATTGTCCTCGGCCGCACGGCGCTGGGCGGCGGCTTCGGTCTGCGCGCGGCGCTCGCGGGCGCGTTTTTCCAGCGGCCAGCGGATCAGCACGAAGACAATGTACAAGGCAAAAGCGATCATGCCGTACATGGCGAAATCGGAAATCGCCCGCCAGGCGTTGTTGCCGACCTTGAACGCAAGGTCCAGGGCGGTGATGGCAATTGCCGGGGCGAAGCTGTCCTTGACCGGGTCGACGATGGTCGGGGTCAGCAGCAGCACCGCCAGGATCACCCGCAGCGGTTCACGCAGCCAGCGCCACATCCAGCCGGTGAGTTTGAAGCCCACCAGCAGGCAACCCAGGGCGGCGACAGCGTAGAGGCCCCAGGCGAAGGTGTAGTCGTTCTCGATCATGGTGTTCGTGCAAGCCAGGCAAAGAGATGCCTATGATAAACACTTTTCAGGGCGCAGACAGCGTCTCCCTGTCCCGGCCAAGAGATCCCCGATGCCAACCAAACCTCAGCCCCCCATTGCCCGCCAGGACCAGGCCACTGATCCCTACGCCTGGCTGCAACAGCGCGACACCCAGGAAGTGCTCGATTACCTGCAGGCGGAAAACGCCTATCAGGAAGCCTGCCTGGCCGACCAGGCAGCGTTGCGCGAGCAGTTGTTCGAAGAGATCAAGGGCCGCATTCTCGAAACCGACCTGTCGCTGCCCTCGCCCTGGGGCCCCTACCTCTACTACACCCGCACCACCGCAGGCGACGAGTACCCGCGCCACTACCGCTGCCCACGCCCGGCGGACGACTCCAACACGGTCGATGAAAGCCAGGAACAACTGCTGCTCGACCCCAATGCCCTGGCCAACGGCGGCTTCCTGTCGCTGGGCGCGTTCAGCGTCAGCCCGGACCACCGCCGACTGGCCTACAGCCTCGACACCAGCGGCGATGAAATCTACACGCTGTACGTCAAGGACCTGAGCAGCGGTCACCTGACCGCCCTGCCCTTCGCCGACTGTGACGGCAGCATGACCTGGGCCAACGACAGCCAGACGCTGTTCTTCGCCGAGCTGGACGATACCCATCGGCCCTGGCGCCTGCGCCGCCATACCCTCGGCGAAGCGGGTGCGAGCACGGTCTTCGAAGAGGCCGACGGTCGCTTCTTCCTGCACTGCTACCGCACCAGCTCCGAGCGCCAGCTGGTGCTGCTGCTCAACAGCAAGACCACCAGAGAGGCCTGGGTGCTCGACGCCGAAACGCCACACGCGCCGTTCACCTGCCTGGCGCCACGGGTCGAGGGCCACGAGTACTTCCCCGACCACGGCCAACTCGACGGCCAATGGCGCTGGTTCATCCGCACCAACCAGGACGGCATCAACTTCGCACTCTGCCATGCACCGGCCACCCCGGTGCCCAGCCGCGACCAGTGGCAGGTACTGGTGGCGCACCGCGACGACATCATGCTCGAAGGCCTGAGCCTGAATGCCGAGGCACTGACCCTGAGCCTGCGCGAAGGCGGCCTGCCGATCATCGAAGTGCGCCCGCAGGGGCTGGCCCCTTACCGGGTGGAGTTGCCCGATGCGGCCTACAGCCTGTACGTGCAGGACAGCCTGGAGTTCGCCAGCCGCCGCGTACGCCTGCGCTACGAAGCGCTCAACCGCCCGGCCCAGGTGCGCCAGCTGGAGTTGGCCACGGGCGCCCAGCAGGTGCTCAAGCAGACCCCGGTGCTCGGCCAGTTCGACGCCGACGACTACGTCAGCCAGCGCCTGTGGGCCACGGCGCCGGACGGCACCCAGGTACCGATCAGCCTGGTGCGCCGCCGCGAAGACCTGGGCAAGACCGTGCCGCTCTACCTGTATGGCTATGGCGCCTACGGCGAAAGCCTCGACCCGTGGTTCTCCCACGCCCGCCTGAGCCTGCTGCAACGCGGCGTGGCCTTCGCCATCGCCCACGTGCGCGGCGGCGGCGAGCTGGGAGAAGCCTGGTACCGCGCCGGCAAGCAGGCCCACAAGCACAACACCTTCAGCGACTTCATCGCCTGTGCCGAACACTTGATCGCCGAGGGTGTGACCGCCCCGCAGCGCCTGGCGATCAGCGGCGGCAGCGCCGGCGGCCTGCTGATCGGCGCCGTGCTCAACCTGCGCCCAGAGCTGTTCCGCTGCGCCATCGCCGAGGTACCGTTCGTCGACGTGCTCAACACCATGCTCGACCCCGAACTGCCGCTGACCGTCACCGAGTACGACGAATGGGGCAACCCCGAGGAGCCCGAGGTGTATGCGCGCATCAAGGCCTATGCGCCCTATGAGAATGTCCGCGCCCAGGCCTACCCGGCCATGCTGGTGGTGGCCGGCTACAACGACAGCCGCGTGCAGTACTGGGAGGCGGCCAAGTGGGTGGCGCGCTTGCGCACGCGCAAGACCGACGACAACCTGCTGCTGCTCAAGACCGAGATGGGCGCCGGGCATGGCGGGATGAGCGGGCGGTACCAGGGGCTGCGCGATGTGGCGCTGGAATATGCGTTCGTGTTTGGCGAGTTGGGTATTGCTTGAGATTGCCGGGGGCGCTTTGCGCCCCTTTCGCGACACAAGGCCGCTCCTACAGGAGATCGCGTTCTCTTTGTAGGAGCGGCCTTGTGTCGCGAAAGGGCTGCAAAGCAGCCCCAGGATCGTACAGCGAACGCATTCCCATCAGTCAATCATCCTGCGCCGGCGGTTTCGCCGGTTCCTGGCGCAACCCAGGCAAATCCTGGTCCTTGGGCGGCCCTGGCACCGGCATCGGCGGCAGCAGCGGCGCGCCTGGCTTGCTGTCGTAGGCCTTGGGCGGGATGCTCGGGGTGATCTGCGGGTAAGGCGTGGGCGTTGGCGTGCCCGGCGCGCCGGGTACCGGGGTGTTCAGCCGTGGGGGCGTGCCTGCCGCTTCAGCCCGGGGCATGGCGGCCATCAGCAGCGCGGCGAGGATCGCATGAAACATCAGCAACCTCCTGTCGGGAACCTCTCTACAGGCTACGCCGATATTCGAGTTTTCGCCTGTCCGCCTGCCCTGCAAGCGCGCTAGACTCAATGGCATAACCGTCATCTGCCTGATCAGAACAAAGGAAACACCATGAGTTCGGCTTCCACCTCCGCCGCCACCGCCCGCCTCGATCGCATCCTCGCCGACGCCAAGCGCGACAAGGAGATGGGCTACCGCGACAAAGCCCTGAAAATGTACCCGCACGTGTGCGGCCGCTGCGCCCGCGAATTTTCCGGCAAGCGCCTGAGCGAGCTGACCGTGCACCACCGCGACCACAACCACGACAACAACCCGCAGGACGGCTCCAACTGGGAGCTGCTGTGCCTGTACTGCCACGACAACGAGCACTCGCGCTATACCGACCAGCAGTACTTCAGCGAAGGCTCGACCAGCACCCCAAGCATCGCCAAGGCCACCCACAACCCGTTCGCCGGGCTGGCAGGCATGCTGAAAAAAGAGTGACCGTCACACCAACCCCCGCTGCTGCCGGCAAGCCCGTATAATCGCGCTCTTTTTTTCGCGAAAGGCCCCGGCACGTGGCAAACAAACGGTACAGCTGCATCGGCCTGTTCAACCCAAAGTCCGCGGAGAACGTCGGTTCGGTGATGCGTGCAGCGGGTTGCTACGGCGTCAACTCGGTGTTCTACACTGGCAAGCGCTATGAGCGCGCGCGTGACTTCGTCACCGACACCAAGCGGGTGCACTATGACATCCCGCTGATCGGCATCGACGACCTGCAACGCATCATCCCCTTGGGTTGCACGCCAGTAGCGGTGGAGCTGGTGGACGGCGCACGGCCGCTACCTGAATACACCCACCCTGATCGGGCGATCTATATCTTCGGGCCTGAGGATGGCTCGTTGAGCGAAGCCGTGCGGGGCTGGTGCGAAGAGACCATCTACATCCCCACCGAAGGCTGCATGAACCTCGCCGCGACGGTGAATGTGGTGCTGTATGACCGCATGGCCAAAGGGCTCAATACCCGCTCAGGCCCCAAGTTCAAATAGCCGACTGCGTGTGCACGCTTGCGCGAGCCCGCTGGGCAAACCAAGTGAACGGTCGTTCACGGCTGCTGGTCAGCTGTTAACACTTCACACGGAGGGTTTGCCATGCTCGATATTCATTCCAGGGCTACACGGGAACACAATGTCCAGGGGCTGGAACGCGCCGGCTCACTGGCAGGCGGCGCCTTGATGTTCACCAAGGGCATGCGCCACGGGGGCCTGATCGGGTTGCTGCAGATGGTGGCGGGTGGCCTGGCGGTAGCCCGGGGAGTCAGCGGCCATTGCGCGACCAAGGCCTGGTGGCAACGGCACCGCCAGGAATATCACCGCCTGCGTTCGGACATCGAGCGCAGTGCCGCGCAGCTGAAGGAACTCAAGACCAGTGCCGAGGCGGCTACCCAGGGGGTGACAGTGACCGGCAAGGACCCTTTGACGGGCAGCTGAGTCTTGTGACGCCTGCACCGGCGGCCCCTTCGCGACGGTTCGATGCGCCCGCTCCCACAAGTACAACGCTGCCGTGAGATCTGGCACTCTGTCAGTGGGAGCGGGCATGCCCGCGAAGAGGCCGCAACAGGCTAGCGCAGTGCCTTGCTTTGCAGCACCTCGGAGCGGCGCCCAAGCACATTCTCGCTGATCTGCACGAATTCTTCGGTGCTCACACTGGGCAGGCGCATCAGTGCGCGGGTGACATCGTCCAGCGACCGCTTGGCCTGGGTATGGATACGGATTTCCTTGTCCAGTGCCTGCAGCAGCATCACCCCCCGGGCAACCTGAGCCGGGCTGGCGTGCTCGGCACGCAGTTGGGAGACCTGGCCGCCCAGTTTCTGCAAACGTGCCTGCCCTACCTCATAACGGTCATCGCTGATGCCGCCGGCACGGCGCAGCAGCTCGGTGGCGTAGTATTCGGTCAGGCCCTGGCCCAGCCAGTCGCTGTTGTCACGTACACGAATCTGCGCAAACAGCTGCACCAGTTCGCGCAACAACAGGCTGCTGCCATTCTCGCTGACCATTGGCCGACTGCTGTGCAAGTAGATCGAACCCTGCGCCGCCGTCGCTCCGCGCCACATGCCATCACGGGCACCCACCAGGAGCAGCTTGGCCGGGTTGCGCGGGAACACGGCCTGCAATTGCGGCCAGACGAAGGTCATCAGGGTCAGGCTGTCCATCCGTCGCATACCCTGCCCGACCGGCGCGGCAACGGTGACATCGGTTTCGCCGAGGCGGGCGCGGCGGCTGCCAAGGTTCCCCGCAAGCATCCAGCCGGTCGGGCGGTCGAACAGTCGGGACACGTTGTCGATCCGGAACTTGTCCTTGCCGATGCGTGGCCAGGGCGTCTCGATGCTGTTCCAGCCTTCAGGCAAGTCGACCGTCAGACGTGCCACCAGCTCGGTACCGTCCTGCTGATCGAGGTGCGCAGGCGGCACCAACTGGTCGCCGAGGAACAGCGCCCAATGCGGGGTGATGCGGGAGGAGTAGGCACCGCTGCGCAGCTTCTGGTCCAGTTTTACCCGGTAGCTGAGGCTGGTCTTGCCGTTCGCCGGGTGCCAAACGCCACGCTCGCCCTGCTGCTGCCACTGGCCATCGGCCTGGAAACCACTGTAGGCACCGGCCGTGCCCAGGTCGAAATCCAGGCTGCGCACGGCGCTGCCTTCGGCCAGGGTCAGGCGCACTTCGGCCTGGCCATTGGCAGGCAGCAGGCGTACCTGGTAATCGAGGT
This sequence comes from Pseudomonas sp. 382, assembly GCF_002759075.1. Classification (NCBI taxonomy): domain Bacteria; kingdom Pseudomonadati; phylum Pseudomonadota; class Gammaproteobacteria; order Pseudomonadales; family Pseudomonadaceae; genus Pseudomonas; species Pseudomonas sp. 382. The sequence continues at coordinate 13,096 of NZ_PEMX01000027.1, read as the reverse complement.
CGACCTTTTTTGCCCAGGCCGGCGAGCAGGCCACAAGCCCGAGGAGCAGCAACAACAGGCAACGCATACCGAAACTCCTTGTTCCTCAGAGGCGACGCGGGTGGCGCGTTCAGCTGGCGCGGAAAATCAGATGGTCTTCCCAGTCGTCTTCGTCGACATCATGTTCACTGAGCATACGCCCCGATTGCGATATGCGCTGTTCATGCACCTGTTTGCGGTCGCCGCACACCAGGTGATGCCAGTCGGGCAAGTCCTTGCCCTCGCTGACCAGGCGATACCCACAGGTGCTCGGCAACCATTTGAACTGGTCGGCCTTGCCAGGGGTGAGCTGGATGCAATCGGGCACATGGGCGAAGCGATTGGGGTAGTCGCTGCACTGGCAAGTATCGAGGTCGAGCAGCTTGCAGGCGATGCGCGTGTAGTAGACGCTGTTGTCGTCTTCGTCCTCGAGCTTTTGCAGGCAGCACAGGCCGCAGCCGTCACACAGCGACTCCCACTCTTGCGGGCTGAGTTGTTCGAGGGTCTTGCGCCGCCAGAACGGCGCGCTGTCAGCGATCATCACAAGGGTTTCCTGCAGTCTTGTTCGGGCCGCGGGGCGCGGCGGCGCCAGTCTAGAGCCTGGCCTTCGGCAACGCCAGACCGCTTGTCAGTGCCAGGCGGACGCAGTAGCGTGCATGCTTTGCCATCCACTTGCAGGAGCCGCCATGAGCGCCACCCCCCGCATTGCCGATTACGCCATCAACGAGCAGTTCATCAACCGCTGGTCGCCGCGTGCCTTCACCGCCGAACCGATCAGCGAAGAGACCCTGTTGAGTTTCCTCGAAGCGGCACGCTGGGCGCCGTCGGCCTACAACTCGCAACCGTGGCGCTTCCTTTATGCGCGCCGCGACACGCCGAGCTGGGAGCGTTACCTGAACCTGCTGGTCCCGTTCAACCGCAGCTGGGCGCAGCAGGCTTCGGCGCTGGTGCTGATCATCTCCAAGACCACCTTCGCGGCGCCAGGCGCCAGCGAAGAAAAGCCGGCGCTGTGGCACACCTTCGATACCGGTTCGGCCTGGGGCCACCTTGCGTTGCAGGCCAGCATCAGCGGCTGGCACACCCACGGCATGGCCGGCTTCGACCAGGCACTGGCGCGCCAGGAGCTGAAGATTCCGGAAGGTTACCAACTGCATGCCATGGTGGCGATCGGCAAGCTGGGCGACAAGGCCAGCCTGGATGAAGCGCTGCAGGCGCGTGAAGTGCCGAGCCCGCGTCGGCCGCTGAGCGAGCTGGCGGCTGAGGGTGATTTCAGCCTGTAAGGCTTGTATCGCCTGTTCCGGGCTCTTCGCGGGCATGCCCGCTCCCACAGGGATAGTGCACAGCCTGAGGGCGGCGCCATACCTGTGGGAGCGGGCGAGCCCGCGAAGAGGCCGGCAAAGGTTAAAGAGGTCAGTAACCCCGGGCGAAGTCGACTTCGCCGCGCAACCCCTGCCCCTCGGCATACGCCCGCACATTCTCGGCAAACAACCGCACCATCGCCGCCGGCGAGGTGGGCGCTGAGCTGTGCCCGGTCAGCAACAAGCCCCAGGCGGTCCAGAACGGATGCCGTTGCGGCAGCGGCTCCTGCCGGCACACGTCGATCACCGCCCCGGCCAGATGCCCCTGTTTCAGTGCCTCGACCAGGTCGGCATCGACCACCGCCGCGCCGCGTCCGGCGTTGATGAACAGCGCCGTGGGCCGGAAGCACTGGAACAGCGCCGCGTCGTACAGGTCATGGGTTGCCGGCGTATCCGGCAACAGGTTGAGCACGTAGTCCACTTGCCCGACCATGCGCGGCAAATCCGCCAGCCCCGCCACTTCGACGAACGGCGCCTGCTCGCGGGCGCGGTTGGCGATACCGTACAGGGTCACGCCAAACGGCACGAGAAACTCGGCCACCCGCTGGCCGATATCGCCGGTCCCGACAATCAATACCTTGCGCCCCTCCAGGCTGCGCCCCGGACGGTCATCCCAGCGCCGCTCGACCTGGCTGACCAGGCGCGACAACACTTCGCGCTCGTGGCCGAGCATATAGGTCAGCATGTATTCGGCCATCACCTGGCCGAAAATGCCTACGGCGCGCGTCAAGCGGTAGTCACGCGGCAACCCTTCGGCCAGCAACGGCGTGATGCCGGCCCAGGTGGACTGCATCCACTGCGGCTTGTGGCCCTGGCGCAACAGGCTCGCCAGCAGATCCGGCTGGCCCAGCCAGACCGGGCACTGCGGTGCCTGGCGGGCCAGTTCGGCGGAGTCGTTGCTGGTCAGCACTTCCAGTTCCGGCATCGCTTCGCGCAACAATTGGGCATAACGAGCATGATCATGCTCAGCGATCAGTACACGCATGATCAAACCGGGTCGTTGCGGCGCAGCAGTTCTTCGGGCAGGTGCTCGATGTATTCATCGTCCGGCGGTGGCATCTGCAGGTGGTAGCCCTGGTTGTCGAGGTTCTCCAGGACCTTGGCGATGTCTTCGCGGGCCAGCTTGCGCTCGGGGCTGAGAACCAGGTCGAAAGCATGCTTGGGCGTACCGAAGAACGGTAGCAGGGCTTCGGGCACGCGCTCCAGGCCATCGGCCTTGAGCACATACAGGTACATTTCGTTCTTGCGTGGGCTCTTGTAGATCGAGCAGATACGTTTCATTGCTTGTCTCCGGCACCTGCCAGGTCGTCCAGCAGGGCCTGGCCCATCCGCTCACGGCGCCAGCCGCGCAGCGAATCGGGCAGTTGATAAGGGCCGTTCGGGTAGCCACTCTTGAGCAGGGCTTCCAGGGTTTTCTTGCGCAGCATCAGCTCGGGGGCGATACCCAGGCGCTCGCCTTCGGCCTGGCCGATGGCACGCAGGCGCTTGAGGATACCGGCGGCTTCGATCGGCAGCGGCTCGGGGAGCGGCTGTGGCCATTGCTCGGACGGCAGGTTGCCGGCGCGCTTGATCAGTTCGAGCAGCAAGGCGCCGTCCTGGCGGATGGTGCGCGGGTGCATTTCTTCAATCTTGGCCAGGGCCGACAGGTTATCCGGCTGGCTCTTGGCCATGGGCCACAGCGAGTGTTCCTTGAGGATACGGTTGCGCGGTACATCACGGCTGCGTGCTTCACGCTCGCGCCAGGCGCACAGTTCGCGCAGCACCGCCAGTTGCTGGCGGCTCAGCTTCCAGGCGAGCTTGACGTCGCGATACAAAGTCTCGGGTTCGACTTCACGGCGCAGCGCAGCCACCAGCTCGGCGCCGTCTTCCAGAACCCAGGCGTACTTGTCGCCGGACAGGCGTGGCTGCAGGGCGGCGAACAGCTCGGCCAGGTGCACGGCATCTTCGGCGGCGTAGCTGACCTGGGTTTCCGACAGCGGGCGCTGCAACCAGTCAGAGCGGGTTTCGCCCTTGGGCAGCTCGATGCCCAGCACGTCCTGCACCAGGCGCGAATAGCCCATGGAGAAGCCCAGGTTCAAGTATCCGGCGGCCAGCTGAGTGTCGAATAACGGTTGCGGTAGCTTGCCAGTCAGGCGCAGCAGCACTTCGAGGTCTTCGCTGCAGGCGTGCAGCACCTTGACCACGTTGCTGTCGTCGAGCAGTTCGCCCAGCGGCTGCCAGTCGCCGATCAGCAGCGGGTCGATGAGGAAAGCCCGCTGCCCGTCGCCAACCTGGACCAGGCCGGCTCTCGGGTAGAAGGTGTCGACCCGCATGAACTCGGTGTCGAGAGCCACGAAGGGCAGTTCGCGCCACTTGCGGCAGTGTTCGGCCAGGGTCTGGTCGTCACGGATCCAGTGTATTTCGATGGCCACAAGGCTCTCCCACAAACATTGGCGCGCAGTATATACGGCGCGGGCCCTGCTGGTGAAACCTGCGCCATCCCTGGATTAGATGAACGGCCTCAACGCTGGGCTGCCAGCCACGGCCGGCAGCTGGCAAACACGTCCAGCGACTGCTGGTAGACCTCGGTGTGCACCTGTAGCAGGCCCAGCATCGAATGGAACAGGTTGTCCTGCGACAACGGCGCATCGCTGAGCTTGGCCAGGCAATCGGTGTCGATGCCAAAGTCTTGCTTGTAGCTGTCGGAGAACCAGGTCAGCAGCGGCACATGCTTTTGTTGTTCCGGAGCAATGGCATAGGGGGTGCCGTGCAGGAACAGGTTGTACTCGCCCAGCGACTCGCCATGGTCGGACAGGTAGATCATCGCCGTGTCGACCTTGTCCTGCTTGCTGCGCAGGGTATCGATCAGCGAAGACAGCACTTTGTCAGTGTAGGCCAGGGTGTTGTCGTAGCCGTTGATGATCTCCTGCTCGCTGCACTGGTTCAGCGCGTTGCTCTGGCACACCGGGGTGAAGCGCTCGCCGTCTTGAGGGTAGCGCTTGAAGTATTCGGGGCCGTGGCTGCCCATCTGGTGCAGTACCAGCACGGTATCCTTGTCGAGGTTGTCGATCAGCTCGCCCAGGCCTTGCAGGAGGATTTCATCATGGCATTCGCCGCTGGCGCACAGCTGCGGATCCTTGAGGTTGCTGACGTCGATGAACTGCACGCGGTCGCAGGTGCCCTTGCAGCCCGACTGGTTGTCGCGCCACTGCACGGCCAGGCCGGCACGCTGGAGGATATCCAGCAGCCCCTCGCGGTTCTTCGCCACCCGGGCGTCGTATTCCTTGCGCTTCATGCCGGAGAACATGCACGGCACCGAGACGGCGGTTTCAGTCCCGCAGGAATGCACATCGGAGAAGCTCAGCAGGCCTTGCTCCCGGGCCAGGTTCGGGGTGGTATCGCGCGGATAGCCGAGCACGCCGAAGTGGTCGGCACGGGCGCTTTCGCCGACGACCAGCACGGTCAGCGATTTGCGCTCGTGCTTCTGCCAGGCCAAGTCGCGCTTGGCATCTTCGCCATAATTCTGGAATGGGCGCGCTGCAGTACCGACGCGCTCGTTGACATAACCGATGGTCGCGCCGACGACATTGCTCGGGGTGAGCATCAGGCGCAGTTCATGGTGGTTGCGAAACAGCGACGAAAGCCCTTGATAATTGACCAGTGCCACCGAGCCCAGCGCCACCACGCAGGCGCCGCTGACCACCAGTTTGCCGAGCAATTCGCGGTGCCACGGGCGGTAGGCGATCTTCGTCTTCCACAACATGACCGACGGCAATACACCAAGCAGCAGAATATAGGCAGCGAACTTGAACGACATCAGGTCGCGCACTTCCGTAACGTTGGTTTCGGCCATGTTGCGGAACATGCCAGCGTCAATAAGCACGCCGTATTGGTTCATGAAGTAGGCAGCACTTGCACCACTGATGAACAACACGATCAATAACGGCTTCAATACATAACGGAAGGCGAACAGCGTCAACACCAGGTTGAACGCGAACAACATCAGCACGGCGAACGCCAGGCTCAGCCAAAGCCCCGTCATCCCGGCAGGCACCACCTCTTGCAGGTGCTCCCAGAGGAACATGTTGAGACCCACCAGCAGGTAAACGCTGGCCAACAGCGTGACCCATTCAGTCCGCAGGGATTTGAAGTTGAGCATCGGCATTCGCAATCGAGAGTAATTATCACCCACAGGCCGGATGGTACTGTGGGAAAGTCGGGCGAACTCTAGAAAGCGCACCATCAATTTTTCGTGAAAAAGACGGTAACAATTTCGTAAGCCGATGCATTTTTTACATTAAATCAACTTCATTCAGCAGCCGTTCAGCCGTGCCTTGGCATAAGGTTCGCGGTCAATGTCGAGCACTTCCACGCACAACTGAGTGTCCACTCCGGCCTTGGCCGGGATCGCTTCGCGCAACACCTCGAGCAAGCCGTTCGACAGTTGCTGCTTCACCTCGGGCGAGCGCCCGCTGAGGATGGCCAGGCGCACATGGGCGAACGCTCGCTCACCCGGCGCGGTACCCACCCGGTACTGACTGAAGGCCTCGGCCCGGCTCTTGATGTCGCCCTCGTCGGCAAACTGGCCGCTGCCCACCAGGGCGTGGTTCAGGCGCAGCAACAGCACATCGACATTGAGTTCGCGCAGGTTGTCGCTGTATTCCAGGTTCAGGTGAGGCATGGCGCAGGCTCCAGGCACAAAGGAAGGATGCGACAGCCTACCCCAGTCCCCCACCTGCGCAAAGGCGGCTATCCTCAAAGGTCAGGACCTTACCGACAACCCTGACAGAGGTGAAGAAATGCCAGTTCCGCATGATCTGCTCGCTGACCTGCACATTACCGCTGACGCATTCCAGGCGGCCATAGACAAGGACCAGGACCTTCACAAGCTGCACAAGGAATACAACACCAAGGACAAAGAAGTGCTGGCCGCCGAGGCCAATGGCACCAACGACGAAGCGGTCAACCGCCTGCGCAAGGAAAGGCTGCTGCTCAAGGACAAGATCGAACGGATCATTCATCCGCCCAAGTCCTGATATTTCTCTATTCAACTAACCGGCCTCTTCGCGGCTAAAGCCGCGAAGGGGCAGGTAGCCCTCACACAGCCGCTGAAGCCTTCAACGCGCCATCCAGGTCTTCGATCAGGTCGCGATAATCCTCGATCCCCACCGACAACCGCAGCAGGTTCTCGCTGATCCCCATCTCGCCCTTCTGCGCCGGGCTCAACGAGTTGTGCGACATGCTCCACGAGTGGTTGATCATGCTTTCCACCCCGCCCAGCGAGTCGGCCAGCACGAAGATCTCCAAGGCCTCGATCAACCGGTTGAGCGCCGCCCGGTCTGCACCTTTGACTTTCATCGCCACCACCGCCCCGCCACTGCGCATCTGCCGCTGGCACAGTGCGTGTTGCGGGTGGCTTTCAAGCCCCGGGTAGAACACCTGGTCGACCTGCGGGTGGGCTTCGAGGAAGCGCGCCACCTGCAGCGCGTTGGCGCACTGGCGCTCCATGCGCACATCCAGGGTCTTCAGCCCGCGCAGGGCCAGGTAGCAGTCGAACGGCCCCTGGATCGCCCCGACCGCCATGCTGATCTTGCGCAGCCGGGCCAGCAGCTCGTCATTGGCGGCGACCACCACGCCCCCGGTGAGATCGGAGTGGCCGCCGATGTACTTGCTCGCCGAGTGCATCACCAGGTCTACGCCGAGGGTGATCGGGCGCTGGTTCCACGGCGAGCAGAAGGTGTTGTCGATGCAGGTGAGGATGCCCCGGGCACGGGCCAGGTCGCACACCGCCTTGATGTCCACCAGGTGCAGCAACGGGTTGGTCGGGGACTCGATCCAGATCAGCTGGGTTTGCGGCTTGATTGCTGCAGCCACCGCCTCGACATCATTCAGGTCGACATACGTGGTGGTCAGGCCCGAGGTGCGCCCGCGGTAGTCTTCAAGGATGCGGAAGGTGCCGCCGTAAACACCATTCATCACCACCACGTGGGCGTCCTTGGGCAGCAGCTCGAGCACGGTGGCGGTGGCATTCACACCCGATGCACAGGCCACCGCACCGACGCCTTCCTCCAGCGCGGCAACACAGCTCTCATAGGCATGCCGGGTCGGGTTGCCGACACGGCTGTAGGCGTATTCGGGATTATCGTCCAGGCTGCGCTTGATGTAGGAGCTGGCGGTATAGATGGGCGGGAAAATGGCGTTTGCGGCAACGCTGGACTGCTCGCCGGCGTGGATGGTACGGGTGGCGAAATTACGCGGCTTGTCAGACATGGTCAGGCCCATTGGCAGGATTCAAGCCTGCAACTATGGCAATTACCTGGCGTGGCGGCAATGCCCGCTCGGTGCAGGAAATTTTCCTAGGCCTGGGGTAATCTGGGGAAAATTTTTCTCGGTGAAGTTTTCCCGGCCATGGACACCTTCGATCAGCACATTCTCACCCTGTTGCAGCGCGACGCCTCGATCTCGCTCAAGGACCTGGCCGAGGCGGTCAACCTGTCGACCACACCGTGCTGGAAGCGGGTCAAACGCCTTGAAGAAGACGGCTACATCCTCGGCCGCGTCGCCCTGCTGGACCCGGTGCGCCTGGGGCTGGGGCTGACCGTGTTCGTCCAGCTCAAGACCCAGCGCCACGACAGCGCCTGGCTGGAGCAGTTCGCAGCGACGGTGCAGGGGTTCGAGGAGGTGATGGAGTTCTACCGGATGTCCGGGGACTGGGACTACATGCTGCGGGTGGTGGGTGACATCGCGGCGTATGACCGCTTCTACAAAAAGCTGATTACCAGCACTGAGGGGCTGTCGAACATCACCTCCAGTTTTGCCATGGAACAGATGAAGTACACCACGGCCTTGCCGGTGCACCGATCCTGAATCGGCGCTGGATGCTTCGCGGCTGAAGCCGCTTCCACAGTTACTCCACAGCCCTTGAAATCTGTGATGACCCTGTGGAAATGGCTTTAGCCGCGAAGAGGCCGGCCCATGCAGCCCATCAGTCCGAAGCGAGCACCGCCTCGATCCGGTTCCCGGCCTTGGCTTTCTCCAGCTTGATCGCAATGAACTTGGAAGTCGGCGTATAAGTCCCTTCGCCATAACTCTCCAGCGGCACCAGCGGATTGGTCTCGGGATAATAGGCCGCTGCCTGCCCATCCGGAATGTCATAAGGCACCAACCGGAAGCCCGACACCCGTCGCTCGACACCATCCTCCCACAGCGACACCAGGTCCACGTGCTCGCCCGGCTCGAAGCCCAGCCGGCGGATGTCCGCCTCGCTGACAAACACCACTTCACGCAGGCCGAATACCCCGCGATAACGGTCATCCAGCCCGTACAACGTGGTGTTGTACTGGTCATGCGAGCGCAGGGTCTGCAGGATCAGGTCCGGCGTGTCACCCCGCGCCAGCACCTTGGCATTGACCAGTTCCTCCGGCAGCGCGTGGGGCATGAAGCGGGCCTTGCCGGTAGCCGTGCGGAAGTTGCGATCGGCCGCGTTGTTGCCCAGGTGGAACCCGCCCGGGTGCTGCAGGCGCTCGTTGAAGTCAGCGAAGCCCGGAATCACGTCGGCGATCATGCTGCGAATGCGGTTGTAGTCGGCAACCGCGTATTCCCAGTCGATCGGCTGGTTGCCCAAGGTGGCCTTGGCCATGCCGGCGATGATCCACGGCTCCGAACGCAGGTGCGGCGAACGCGCACGCAGCTGGCCGTTGGAGAGGTGCACCATGCTGAACGTATCCTCCACCGTCACGCCTTGCGGCCCCTCGGCCTGCATGTCGATCTCGGTACGGCCCAGGCACGGCAGAATCAGCGCATCGCGCCCGGTCACCAAGTGCGAGCGGTTGAGCTTGGTGGAGATCTGCACGGTCAGCGCGCAGTTGCGCAGTGCCGCGTGGGTGCGCGGGGTGTCCGGCGTGGCTTGGGCAAAGTTGCCGCCCAGGGCGATGAACACCTTGGCCAGCCCCTCTTCCATGGCCTTGATCGCCAGCACTGCGTTGTGCCCGTGGGCCCGGGGCACTCGGAACTTGAAGCGTTTTTCGATGGCATCGAGCAGCGCCGCCCTGGGCTTTTCGTCAATGCCCATGGTGCGGTCGCCCTGCACGTTGCTGTGGCCACGCACCGGCGACAGACCGGCACCGGGCTTGCCGACGTTGCCGCGCAGCAGTTGCAGGTTGACGATTTCCTGCACGGTCGGCACCGAATGACGATGCTGCGTAACACCCATGGCCCAGCACATGATCACTCGCTCGGCCTTGCGGTATATGCGCGCAGCGAGTTCGATCTCGGCCAGGGTCAGTCCCGATTGCTTGACGATGTGCTCCCAGGAGGTGGCATCCACGGCCGCCAGGTAGTCGTCGAGGCCACTGGTGTGCTCGGCGATGAAGGCATGGTCGAACACCGCGGGCTCGCCCTTGGCCTGGGCTTCGCGCTCCCATTGCAAGAGGAACTTGGCGATACCGCGCATGGCCGCCATGTCGCCCCCCAGGGCCGGTCGGAAGTAGGCACTGGTGGTCGGCTCGGAGCCGTTGCTGAGCATCTCGAAGGGGTGCTGCGGGTGCTGGAAGCGCTCCAGGCCGCGTTCCTTGAGCGGGTTGAAGCACACCACCTGGGCACCGCGCTTGACGGCTTCGCGCAGCGGCTCGAGCATGCGCGGGTGGTTGGTGCCGGGGTTCTGGCCGATGACGAAGATCGCGTCGGCCAGCTCCAGGTCGTGAAACACCACGGTGCCCTTGCCCACCCCGAGGGTTTCGGCCATGCCGGAGCCGCTGGCTTCGTGGCACATGTTCGAGCAATCGGGGAAGTTGTTGGTGCCGTAGGCGCGGACGAACAGCTGGTAGAGGAATGCTGCCTCGTTACTCGCCCGGCCCGAGGTATAGAACTCCGCCTGATCGGGCGAGTCGAGCGCGCGCAGGTGTTGGGCGATCAGCTCGAAGGCTTCTTGCCAGCTGGTTTCCACGTAGTGGTCGGTCGCCGCGTCGTAGCGCATCGGATGGGTCAGGCGCCCCTGGTATTCAAGCCAGTAGTCGCTCTGTTCGAGCAACGCACTGACGCTGTAACGGGCAAAGAACGCAGGGTCCACTGAGCGGCCGGTGGCTTCCCAGTTCACTGCCTTGGCGCCGTTTTCGCAGAACTTGACCATGTCGCTTTCCGGCGACTCGCCCCAGGCACAGCCCGGGCAGTCGAAGCCACCGTTCTGGTTGGTCTTGAGCATGGCCCGCAGGTTCTTGAAGGCGTTGTCGCTGCCCAGCCAGCTCTTGGTCACGCTCTTCAGCGCGCCCCAGCCGGCGGCGGGGCCTTTGTAGTCCCTGATGTGTTGGTCCTGGCTCATGCGGTCAATCCTCACGCTTCGATATTTTCTTCCAGCGTATGGAGCCTGCCATAGAGCCGTCCAATCGATATGTTTTACCCCTTGATAAGCAATTTCGATCAGGGGCTGGCACCGCGCCGTGGCTTTCGCGGGCACGCCCGCTCCCACAGGTACATCACCGCACTCGAAATCTGCGCAATCCCTGTGGGAGCGGGCGTGCCCGCGAAGGCCTAGACGCAGTTACAACCCTTTAAAAATCGGGCCCGCAGCCGTGATAGAGGGCATTGATGAAATGGTCAGGGAAAGCGATTTGACGGGGCTGGCCACAGGCTATAGCTTGAGTCCTGTAGCCCCCATTTCCTTTCGAGCGCCAACGTGGAACAGAACAGCCGGGCCCTGATCGACGGCTTCAACCGGAAAATCGACTACCTGCGGATGTCGGTCACTGACCGCTGCGACTTCCGTTGCGTGTACTGCATGGCCGAAGACATGCAGTTCCTGCCACGCCAGCAGATCCTCAGCCTTGAAGAACTGTTCCAGGTGGCCGAGCGCTTCGTCGCCCTCGGCACCCGCAAAATCCGCCTGACCGGTGGCGAACCGCTGGTGCGCCAAGGCATCGTCGACCTATGTGGGCGCATCGCCGCCCTGCCCGGCCTGCGTGAACTGTGCATGACCAGCAACGGCTCGCAGCTCGGGCGCCTGGCCCAGCCGCTGTTCGACGCCGGGCTCACCCGCCTGAACATCAGCCTCGACAGCCTCGACGCCGCGCGCTTCAAGCAGTTGACCCGTACCGGCGATCTCCACCAGGTAATCGCCGGCATCGATGCCGCACGCCAGGCCGGCTTCCAGCGCACCAAGCTCAACTGCGTGGTGCTCAAGGGCCGCAACGACCACGAACTGGTCGACCTGGTGCGCTTTGCCATCGACCGCGAGCTGGACATCACCTTCATCGAAGAAATGCCACTGGGGGTGATCAACGAACACGAACGCGGCGAGTCGTTCTGCTCCAGCGATGAAGTGCGCGATCGCCTGGCCGAGCACTTCAGCCTGATCGAATCCACCGAGTCCTCCCAGGGCCCGGCGCGCTACTGGCGCCTCGCCGAAGCCGCCCATACCCGGGTCGGTTTCATTTCACCGCACAGCCACAACTTCTGCGCCACCTGCAACCGTGTGCGCCTGACCGTCGAAGGCCGCCTGCTGCTGTGCCTGGGCAACGAACACTCGATGGACCTCAAGCAGGTCCTGCGCGCCCACCCCGGCGATGCGGCGCGGCTGGAGAAGGCCATCCGCGACTCGCTGCACCTCAAGCCCTACCGCCATCATTTCGAAGTCGGTGGCGAGGTGCAGATCCTGCGCTTCATGAACATGACCGGCGGCTGATCGGCCGCCTCTGGATTGCCATGATCGTCCACCCCCGCCCCGATGTGCTGCGCGTGCTGTTCACCCTCAAAGGCTCGATCGTCAAGCGCATTGCCCCGCGCTGCCTCATGGTCACCTTGCTGGCTGCGCTGATCGTGCTGGTCGAGCGGCACTTCCCGGCGTTTTTCTACCCGGTCAGCGCCACGCCGTTCACCCTGCTTGGCCTGTCGCTGTCGATCTTCATGAGTTTTCGCAACAACGCCTGCTATGACCGTTGGTGGGAAGGGCGCAAGGCCTGGGGCAGGCTGATCATCGAAACTCGTTCGTTCGTACGGGAGAGCGTGGTGATCGCCGATGAGCACCTGCGCGCCGAGCTGTTGCGCAGCCTGTGCGGCTTTGCCCATGGGCTGAATGCGCGGTTGCGCAACGAAAGCGAAGTGAACGCCACCCGCCCATGGCTCAACCAGGCTACCCAGGTGGCCGAGCACAACGTGTGCGATGGCATCCTGCGCGACATCGGCATGCACTGTTCACGGCTGGCAGCGCAAGGGCAGATCAGCGAATGGCGCTACACCCTGCTGGAGCAGCGCCTGGCCGGGCTGACCGAGGTGCAGGCCAGTTGTGAGCGGATCAAGGGCTCGCCGCTGCCATTCCCCTACACCTTGCTGCTGCACCGTACCATCTACATCTTCTGCCTGCTGCTGCCGTTCGCCCTGGCCGAGCCGCTGGGCTGGCTGGCGCCGCTGTTCACCACCATCGTCGGCTACACCTTTTTTGGCCTGGATGCGATCGGCAACGAGCTGGAGGACCCGTTCGGGCGCGATGAGAACGACCTGCCGATGGATGCCATGGTCAGGACCGTGGAGCGGGATGTGTTGGGGGCTCTGGGGGTCGAGCCGCTGCCGCCGGTGTTGCTGCCGGTGGACTATGTACTGAGCTGATGGCCTCTTCGCGGGCACGCCCGCTTGTATGGTTAGACTTGAAGGGGTGGTGGGACTAAATGCCCGATTCTGACTGTTCGCAGCAGTACAGACCGTGGGAGACATCGCCCCACCCCTTCCACCAAAGCGCCGATAAAGAATGCATC
>NZ_PEMX01000026.1:0-78371 GCF_002759075.1 Pseudomonas sp. 382 | reverse complement strand
GGCCCATATAGTGCTGCAAACGTCTTTTTCGCTGGGTGAGCTATTCGCACTCTCGCGTGCTGATCCCACAGACAGTCAGCTCGACTATGGGTTTTTGATGTGTTTACTGCGTTTTCACACAGCCTGGGTCGATAGCAGCCATCCGTGAACAGCGTTCGCTCCAGATCAGCCATTCGTGAAGGCAGTTAACCGCCCAAAATGAAGACACTCACTGGTGGCTTATCCGCCGCTGTAGGCCCTAGATTCGCCTGTCACTTATCTGATCCATTTGCATGCAGCGAATGACCGCACTGCAAACGCCTCAGCGGGAGAACTCTGCCAATAACGCCTTGACTTCCCCAGGCCCCATCGCACTCAAAGCCAGCGCGGCAACCTCGCGCATCGGCTGCCAATGGCCCCGTTGAAAGATCGATCGATCATGGCAAGGCAGGTCGGTGTCTGCCATCGATGAATAGAGCGCCCATACGCTGTTCAATGGCACCGCAATCGAATCAGGCAAGACATTGCCAATGTCCTGGAGCGCGTCCTGCACATGACGCATCTTTGTATTCCACACCTCACAAGCCAGGCAGCCTGGAAGCGCATGCTCCTGCTGGGCCGCGGTCATGGCAACGAACTCAAGTGCCGGAACCAGACGCGCTATCGCGTCAATTGACTCAAGTTCATCTGCGCCATACCAATGGCCAATCAGCTCGGCAAAATCAGACATCTCTGTGACCTTTCAGGTTGAGGTGCGTGGACCAATCACCTGCCGACCTCTCAGGTAATGCTGCCCAGAACTCCAGTGCATCCCGCAGCGCGAGTAATTGCCATTACACCTGATGGTGCCAGATGCTACCGGTCTATGAGTCGATGCCACCGACACTGGACGAACGATGATCGAATCACAAGGATGTGCAGCATTTTCCGGCCTGCAATGCCAGCCTGTCGACCCCTCTGACGCAGAGATGATCTGCGCGCATCGCCAGGACATGTTTCTTGAGGCGGGTGAGTCATCAATTCGCTTGTTGGTGACAGCTTGTGGCAAATGTCAGCTCAGCGTCTGCTTTGGGTAGAAAGCAGCCGTTCGCGACTGACGGCAATCGACCCAATGCCGATGCCTACCATGAGTAAGCGCTGATAGGGGATAGCATCGTTACCCACCCGCCTACTCAGCCCGGGCGCCGAGTTTAACCGGTGCCTGAATGATCTGATCCAGCCACTTCCAACCTTTATACCCATCGCCTCGCCCACGCAAATGGGTATACCGCCGCAGCGAGTTCCAATCACGGTGACCGGATACGCTTGTTACCCTCGGTATGTCCCAGTCCATTTCAAACAACCGACTCACCCCTTCGAGACGCAAGTCGTGGAAGTGCAGGTCCTCTATCCCTTTCATCTTGCATGCCTTCGACCAGGCTGTTCCGATTGAATCCGTGTTGTAAGGGAATATCTCGCGACACGCTCTGGGCATGCTCTGCACGATGATCCACGCCTCATCCGGCAAGTAACACCAGACATCGTTGCCGATCTTCTGACCAGGGTTTTTCATGTCCCGCACCTTCACTGCCTGTCGGTGCTCATCGAGATCTTCCCACCGTAAGCGTGTGATCTCGTCCATTCGGCGGGTCGAAAAGATCGCGAACGCTACTACCTTGGGCATGTGGATGACGCTCGGACGCCGCTGCAACATCTCGAAGAAGTGCTCCATCACCTTATCGATCTCATCGAGCGAAGGACGCCGATCCCGCTCTCGGCTCTTCAGGTTGTAGCCGAACTTCTTCAGCACGAGGCGCGCATCTGGCATTGCTTGCGCGTCAATCTCATACCCCCACGCCGCCCTGGCCAGGGACAGCACCGACCCCAGGCCAAATCATTGCCGGCCGTCTGCGGTTTAATGCCTCCACCTTCAGCACTCATGCGCCAAAGCGCATAGTCCACCAGCACCTGCTGGGTGAGGTCAGAATCCACCTTCTCACCCAGGTAGCTGTTCTTGATGGCATTCAACGTGCGCCGCTTCGTCTCGCCCAGCGGCCGGGCTTTCTCGGCCTCGACCAGGTAGCGGTCGATCATCTGCTTGACCGTGTGCCCTACCCCGCTCGCCCGCTCGATTGCACCAGGTTCCGCCAACTCGGTTTCCCGTCGCTTCGCCCAGGCCACCGCCGCCTGTTTGCGGGCGAACGTCTGGCTCTCTTGGTAGACTGTCACCTTATCGCGGTTGATGCGGATCTGAGCTGTGTAGCTGATGGAGCCGTCGGCCTTCTTGCGGGGCCTGATCGTTGCCATGAGAATTGGTACACGTCCTGATTCGATTGGTACATTGTACAAAGCGCTTGGTAAAAACGCCCCAAAACCCCCGAAAATCGGTACGAAACACGTTGAACGAAATCACTGCAAAATCAGGCGCTAAGCCAGACACCACGCGCCCTGAGCCGTCCAGACGCTTCAGCGTTGCCCCCATGATGGATCGTGTCGATTAATCGAATCGGCCCAGTATTTACGGGGCTTGTAGGCATGCTGTGTTTTTGCTGTAGCAAAAATTAAGCAAGGGGGACGGGATAGCCACATAAGTGGCTATTTTTTCGACAGGAAAAAGGCAGCACTCCGGTATGGCACTGCCGGTGTTTCTCATGGCTGGGCGCCGAGCTCGGCCAGCCGTGCCTCTGCTGAACTCGCGATCATGATGTAAAGCCTCTCGATCGCAGCGGCTGGAATCGCTTTCAACACCTCCAGCGCCTCTACCAGGCTATCGGCCCGCGCCTGAGCAATCAGGCAATTGACCGCGGTGTCACTCACCTCGATATCCGCCACCCGCTTGCGCAGCAGGCCGTGGATTTCTGACGGCATGATGATCCCCGGCAAGAACTCTCCAGGTTTGGCTCTTCCGTTAGTACTGTCCACAGGTATCGCTCCCTGCGTTGAATGGCCGGTATAGGTCGGGTCGAACGTGAACAGGCCGATATGCTAGGCCTTTTCGTGCTCCATCAGCCCCCAGGCTCGGGCGGGGTCGGACAGATCCAGCATATCAGACAGCTGCAGGTCGTCGACCTGATTCGGGCCGTGGCATTCGAAAGCCATGCCAGCGAACGGCTGGTCGAGTACAATCACCGGTTAGATAGGCCTTCCCGCCAGATAAGATCAGAAGGACATGAGAATTAAATGACACGAAACATATTTCAAACTCTGGTGTTAATAATTTTTCCTGGCTATTTTCTTTATCACGGACTCAGATCGTTTATCGATATACCCTATATTGGATGGTATACGGTATCTCTAATACTAGCAGTTGTTTTTGTTCAGGCATCCAATGCCTACAGGGCAGTAACCAAACCAGTACACACAGATCTATCATCATTTATAATTTCTTCAATGTTCTGGCTTCTGGTGCTCTTGATGTCAGGAACCGTTGCCGTAAACCACGCTCTTATTAGCAATAGCTACATTACAAGCTCAGGACTGGTATGGAGCGTATCTATTATCATATGGATGATAGGATTCTACGGGCTCGGTCAACGATTTGAAGTTAGAGGCTCAAGATATGGCGGAATTCTATTTTTCGCACTAACAATAGCCTATGCCACTTTGGCCTATCTACTTTACTCCCCGGATAGCGGAACGACTGAATTCACTTCAAGCGACGAAGACTTGTCAAATCTTGCAAATTACCAAGGCGCAGCAAGATCTGTACTATATACAGGACTAATATTCATTCCATTTATTTATTCAAAAATACTGAAGTCTATTTATTTTCTTTCGTACTGCGCAATTCTTTACTTCATAGGCTCAAGATCAGATCTGTATCTGATAATAGCAGTCTTGCCATTTTTCGTAATAATTACCTACGGAATTTATTCTGTATTTGCGATTTCTTTTGCGGTGCTGCTGTGCGTCTCTTTTGCACTAATTGGGGGCTTTGAGCTAGGATCTAGATATAGTGCAGATATATCCTCTGATCCATCTCTATTAGAAAGACACTCTCTAATGGTTGCTGGATGGGAAGGTATATCCAACAATCCAATTGTAGGTGACTACCTTGGCCAGGTTCGTGACTTTGGTGACGTTGGCTACTACATTCATAATGCTCTATCTATGTGGCAAGCATTCGGAATTATCCCTTTCATAATTTACTGCTCCCTAATAACCATATCGGCAATTGTATCAATTCTTATAATAGCAAAAAACAGGAAAAGCGGTTTTGCCGAATCACTATTCTACATATCAATAACGAGCGTTATAGCGGTATCTGCAACAAAGTCGATAACTTGGGCGCTTCCTGCTTTGGCGTGGGGAATGCTACACAGATACTATCATCAAGCACGCTTAGCAAAATCTGTATCTCATCAATAAAATTACGATATAAAACAAGCCCGCCGTACGCGGGCTTGTTTTTATAACTTTGCTACTACGATCATGCCTCAGTAACTTCAACTGTCGCAGACCAGTTGTACGCTACGGAGCCGCCGGAGTTGACGAGCAGAATCATGTCAGCCCCAGATGGCTGCAGGACCAAACCACCGCCGAATCCAGCACTTGCTGCGTTGGCGATGGTAGTCACAGCCCCTTGCAGAGTTGCCACGCCTGCATTCAGATAGGCGCAGGCAAAAAGCTCTACGCTTCTGCGTTCGGTACCCGCGGCATTGCCTCCTGTTACTTTGGCCTTGATCATTACGGTCTTGCCAGCAGTCAGGGATCGCTGCCAAAGAACTACATTGGATGCCGAGGTGCTTGTAGCCTTGGTTCGCATAGGGCTTGAGCTCGTCACGTTCGCCAATCCGGTGAAATCACCATTTGTGCCCGACAGGTTACTCTCTTGCGGCCATTCTACGATTTTCCCTATGGCCCGAACGGCAGTGTCACGAGCGCCAGCGATATTGACGCTCCCGCGAACTCTGATAGTGCCACCGAGAGTTGAGTTGAAAATACCCCAGTCCATCCTGGTGGTGGCATCGCTGATCGCGGGATCTTGGATGATCATGTGACCGCTTGCGGTCTGATGAAGGATGGCTGCCTTGCCCGCCCCATTGTTCTGGTTGCACTCGCGAAGAGTGGGTCTAATGCGAACTCCGCTCGCGTTGGTGGCCGTCATTACGATGCCTTCATCGCCAACCGTTTGAGCAATCACATCAATATCAAGATCCTTGGCGCCATCGCCTTGGATGAGCACGGCGTTCGAAGTGACGTTCGTGGCAACAAGGTCACACTTGAGGTCGCGGATTGTTCCGTTGATCGCCAGCCCTACCGCACATCCGTCAACCGTTCCGCTGAGTAGCGGGCCGTTCACGCTACCAGAGCCGACACAGTTCATTTCGAACAGGTTGCTGCCGATACCGTTTGCAGTTATGCCCAGAGCGCTGAGCGATCTGATTGCAGCGTTGGAATCACCGCTTTGGAACTTCACGCCAGCGAGTCCGGTATTTGTGATGACAGCTCCATCAACGTTGAGTGCGCCGCCCTGCATGTAGAAGGCGTGCTGACCGGGAATGTCGTGGATGATCGCATTTTGGATGCTGTGAGCACGGCTGATTACCGAAGCGGCCGAGTACAGCTCGCTGAGTACTCCTTGAGCAACGCCGCTGATGTTTGCGCCTGGTACACGGAGGTTGTCGCAGATGCCGTAATCCGGTTGCGAATCTCGGATGTATAGGCCTGCCTGGAAATTCCCGAGCAATGGGATTGAATGTCCGTAGAGATGAGTGCCTTCGATTGTAGGGTGATCGATTAGGATGTTCTCTCCCCCGAAGATCGCGATGCCGGCAGATGCGCAGTTGCGGACGTGAGGCCGTATGGCACCACTGTTAGTGCACCCCCAAAGCTGAATGGCTCGGTCGTCGTGGCCTCCCATCCCGGTCCAGGTGTTGGACCAGGCCCCTTCACCAAGGATCATTGCGCCGTTCATCATCAACCACACATTGTCCTTAAGGATCGCCTTGAACGTGGTGGTGTTGGGCAGGATCTGCTGAATGCGAACCGATGGATCAGTGGCGATGCTGTTGTGCGCATTCATCAAGATCTCGCCAACTACTCGATATGGCGATGCCATTGGCGGGAAGTACACGCATGCCCAGGCGTTGAGAGCAGCTTGAATGGCTGGGCGCCAGTCCCATGTAGTTGGGCTACCACCTGGGGTGTAGCCGCCACAAAGGTGGGCATACTCCCACACGTTGCAGGGCATGCCAGAGATCACGTCCGAGATGGTTACGATGGCTTTGTCCAGGGTACGGCGCTTGTAGCCAACGCCCATGCCGCCAAGACTTGCATCACTCGGCGAAGACAGATCCTGTACGACGTGCGGCACGCCATCAGGGAATTGGTAGAACACATTGGCCGAGTTGTTGATAGGACCTTGAATTCCCCCGACAACATCTCCTACATACTGCTGCATCCAAAGCTTGTTGACTGCGTCCTGGTTATCGGTAGGGTCTGCCAGGTTCTTGATCTGGCGGCCCTCCGCATCGTAGTAGTTCTTTCCGATCGGACGCTTGAGCGCGCGCGAAATGCCAGCGAACCCTTGCTGTATGAGCATGGTCAGGCGATCGAAAACCGTTTCGTGCGTTTCAGCCAGGAACTTGCCTTGGTTGCGCAAGTCGGTTGGCTGAACCGGGTCCATGACGCGAGAAATGGTGAGCGATGCGCCGACAACACCAAGAAATCCGGCGGCATAGGCGGATGTCAGCGTGCCGCCATTCTGGGAACCTGCACCGGACAACGTGTATTGCGCCCCCGTCAGGGTTTCCGAAGTCCCGTCCTGTTTGACCAGGACAGCCTCAATGTCTGTGTCCTGCAGGAACCGATACGGGATCGGGAACGCCGGGCCGCCAGATACGTACTCAACAACGCTATCAGTGGTCGATACGGTCAATTTTCAATGCTCCAGAAATGCGAAAGCCCCGCATGTGCGGGGCTCTCTGTGAGGTTGCTTGAAGTCTGTCAGCGCGCTATCCCAAATGGGTCTTGGTAGCTCTGGGATGGTCGAACGAGGAATTCCTGGCCGTTCTGCTGCCTGATCCTTTCTTCAGTTCGACGCAGAGAGCCTGGGTTCATTGCCTCTTGCACCGAGTACAGGAACAGGTGGTCCAGCGCGATCCGGGTGTAGAACAGGTTCATGAACGGGGTGTTGTTCTGGGCCAGGCGTAGGGCTGATGCCGCAGTGTCGTCGCCTTCCTTTGCCCGAGCCCACAGGTTTATCAGGTCGGCGGCGGTGCCCAGCGTTGGGCCAGCTGCTGACTCGAGCGCCGTGTTGCCGAACCGGTTGGCCTCGCCAAATAGGTAATCCCCGAAGATGCCCAGGCCGCCGCCCTGCACCATGGCTGCCAGCCAGGTCTTGGGATCGTCGGCTGGGCGCGGCTCGCGACCCTTGGTTACATCCTTGGAAGCCATGGATAGGTAGCCGAAGGCGGTAGTCCACAACATGAGCTGCGCCAGGGCCAGGCGCTCGCCATTGCCATTGCGCAAGGCCTGGATCAGGTCACGTCCACCTCGGAAGCTGTTGCCAAGGCCTGTCGGCGTATAGCCCCTACCATAAAGCTCGCGGCCCAACGTCTTCTGCATGTAGGCAGCCGGAAAGCTTTTGAACTGGGTGACAAAGCGCAGCAGGTCTCCCGGCACCGTTCCTGGCTGGGTACCCTGGTTCATGATCGATCGAGTACGCGCATCCGGCTCCAGCACGGCATAGGTAACCCGGTCATTCACGTAGGCGCGCAGGCTGCGCTCCAGATCCTGTCGGGTTTCGCGGATTGCGCCAGCTGATACCGGGCGGTTGCGCTCTGCCAGGTACTGGCCGATGCGTTCATCGCTGATACCTGCGATTCCATCAGGCGTCATGTAGTCCCGACCATCAGCCATGCGGGTGTCCATCTCGCGCAATAGATCCCACTTGCCGGCGTCGAGGTCGTACAGACCCAGGGCGCGCTTGAAGTCGCCATTGAGCGAGCCCCAGGCCTTGCCTTTGTTCTGGGCCAGGTTGTGCGCCATCATCAGGCCGGCGCTGGCCTTGTTGGCATCGGTCCACCAAGACAGGCCATTGAGGCGGAAGAACTGGCTCATGCCGCGGGACATCTTGCCGCCCACCGAGTCATCGGCGGAGAAACGGCGCATGATCTCGCCACGCATCGAGTCGGCGTAGACGCCATAGGCCGACAGGATCTGCCTCTGCTCGGCGCTGCCCCGCCCCTTCAACAGGCCGGCGCCCATCTCTGCCAGGCTGCCCAGGAAGCTCTGTCCCTGGTACCGCATTTCACTGGCTGCTACCGGGAGGTCGGTGAAGCTGGACAGCAGTGCACCGCCGAGCTTGGACAACGACTGCCAGGCCCGGACATTGGCAGCCACGCGCGCCTGGGTTGCGTTACCTGGGATTCGGGTCTGGCCGCTGACTTCCTTGAAGCGGTTGTCGATCACGCCGCGGCGGGCGGTGTCGAAGTTGGCCAACGCTGCAGGGTCGCCTCCGGCCCGGACGTCTTCCTTGATCGCATCCAGGGCCATGTTAAGGTTTGCCTCTGGCTTGGTGCCAAGCCGGCGCATCAGGGCGGTGTTCTGCCCGGACAGGTCCAGGCCGCGCAGCACGGCCTCACGCAAGTTGCCGGTGCCGAACATCTGGTTGTACTCGTGCCAGGCCACTCCATCCTTGAAGTGCAGCACGCGCTCTTGGCTCAGCTTCTTGGCCAGGTTGGCCGGGCCACGGAAACCGTTGGGCTGCTGGCCGGTTGGCGACTTCAGGTGATCGCCTGAGACCAAGCCGTCGTACACACCCTTGAGGAAGGTCATGGGGTTGCCGCCTTCGCGGAACGTCGCCGGGTCGAGACGCGGCAGGATCTCTTCTGCCCAGCGGTCGAAGCCGGCAGCGCCAATCTTTTCGCTGTCGTGGCTCTGGCGAGCGATGTAACCAGGCAGCTTGCCGATGCTCGCGCCCGCGCGGTTGGCATCGATGCGGGCGCCCTCTTGGTACTTCTGGATGATTTGGGCGATCTCGACGACCTGCGGATTTAGGTCCTTGGTGTCTTCACCCTTACCAATGCGCCATAAGGCATCTGCAATGTCCTGATCCGAGTCGCCACGAGCAAGCACGGCAGTCAGGTCTGCCCGATCAAGGTCAGCCAACATGCCGCCTATGTAGGCGTCCCCCAGAGCCTTCTGCTCGGCAGCCACGGACAGCCTTGAACCCTGACGCGCAAGATTGGTGCCGACAAGGAACGATTCCACGCCAAGGTCAGGGCGGTCGGCGAACTGATCACGGACGAAGGCCACCAGCCGGGCGCGGGCCCGCACGTTGATCAGTGCGTTGCGCCGCTCGATGATGGCGGCATGCTCGGCCTGCCTGGCCAACTCGTCAGCAGCCCTGAGCGCAGCCTGCTCGCTGCCCAGCGCGCCTTCGCGAGCCATGATCTCCTGGGTTCTCCCGCGAAGCAGTTGGAAGATTTCTTGAATCTCATTCGACTCCATGTCGCCGGCGGCGGCGCGGACCGCGTCGGCGCACGGGCTGATTCCCGATGGAAGTGCCATCAACCTCTCCCCAGTTCACAGATGGCCGCGGCACGGTAGGCCTTGGCATATTGTTGGGCCTTGGCGGCCTCGGCTTCGGCAGCTGCCATTTCATCGCGACCAAGCGCCTCTACTTGGGCGCGCTGGTCATCGGGCAACTGCTCGAGCATCTCGCGGGCCAGGGCCTCGTCTTCTGCCAGGGCGGCGCGGGCTTCCTCCAAGTCGTCGGCGGCCTGCCCCTGCCCGTCCACGCGCCGGCTTTCTGCCTGCCCCTCGGGATCGATGCGGCGAGTCTGTGGCCGCTTGAGGTATTCCAGCGCGCTAGCGGCCTTGGCCGGCTCGTCCAGTTCGAACAGCTTGGCCACGTCAATGTCGCGGCCGCTCATTGCCTGCGCCACCGAGGTTCGCAGGGCGTTCTCGCGAATGGTCCAGTCGGCACCCTCGGCGGTTTCGCGGGCGGTGCGGATCGCTGAGCCCAGTGGGCGCTGCTGGTAGCCCTGCATGATTTGTCTGGCGCGCGCCTGGATTTGTGGCTGCAGGCGCTCAGGCACCTGGCCGCGCTCAATCAAGCCCAGGTCGCGGCGGTCCAGCTCGCCTGCCCGGTTGCGCTCCAGCATGGTGTCGATCTCGCTGGTACGGGCGCGGATCTGCTCGCGTTCCGCGGCAATAGCGTCTCTGGCGGCGCGCTCAGCCTGCTTACGGCTCAGGCGTTCGCCCTGGAAAGCTTTGGCGCGATCACGGTAGGTGGCATCGAGTGCCATGTCTTGCGCAACCAGCCCAACACGCTCGGCCTTGAGGTCAGCCACATTGCCGACGCGCTCGCCGGTCAGCGACGGCCTGATCTCGTCCAGGGCCTGTTGCTCTGCCGATCGATACAGCGAAGCCTGGTCGGCCTCCAATTGCCTGGACAGCCCGGCGCGCAGGGCAACATCCGGGTCTTCGTCGAACAGTCGGCCAAGGTCCAGGCTGCGGCCAGTATCTGCAGGGCGCGCTGCAGCGCCAGCATTGAGGGATGTCTCGACCGCTGGCGTCTCGGCGGCCAGCCGCCGACGCAACGCATCGCTCACGGCCCCGCCAACCGAGTGAAGGCCGCCGCCGAGCAGGCCACCAAGCGCGATATTTGCCAGTGAGTCGGACAGGCCGTATTCAGTCTGGTCCTGCTGGGCCGCCAGCAAGGGAAGCGGCTCCAGAATGGCAGCGCCAACCGACCCCTCCAGTGCACCCACGCCGCCACGCACTGCGGCGCGCTCTAGCGGCGAAGCTGCCCCTGCCAGGAGACGTGCATAGCGTGCTTCGCCAACCAAGGGAACAAAGGCCGACGCAATGTTGAGCGGATCGAGCAACGATGCCGCAAGACTGCCTGCAATCTTGGTTGGCAGCGATCCACCGCCAGCGCGGGCCATGATCTGCTGGCGCGCCAGCTGCTCCTGATGGCGCTGCATCAGGATGTCCAAGGCGCCTTGGCGAATCCCCTGCTCAGGGATCTTGATGTCCAGGCCAGCTCCAGCAACTTGATCACGCGCCTGCTCGGCGCCGATTAGTGGAGTTTCAGGCTCAAGGCGGCCAGCGTTGGGCGCAAGATATGACTCGGGGCCCATGACAACCGCCCGCCCCTGATCCTGCTGGTTCAGCTCTTCAAGGCGGAATGCCGATGTGCTTGGGTTGGTGGAGAACGCTTCATCGAACGCAGCGCCGAACACATCACCGCTGTCGGAGGGAATGTCCAGCAGCGTGCGCCGATCCAGCGCCGGGGCGTCGCCTGCATAGATAGTCAATTGCCGATCCCCAGGCCGCGAACTCGGCCAATGCGTGATGCGTTGCTTTCCTGGCGCTTCAGGCCCTCGGCCGTCAGTTCATCCCAGGTCCTGGTGATCGGGTTGCCGTCCTTGCCCAGCAGGCGGTAGCCGTTGAGGGTTAGGCTCAGGCCGCTCTCATCGTTGTTCGGCACCCACTGGCCGCCATCTATCACCGCCTCGCGCAACTGCTCCAAGTTCACATCGGCCGGAACGCCACGCAGTCCTGGCAGCAAGGCGAGATCATCGGCGCTGATGTTGGCCAAGGCCTGGTCGGCCCCGCGTTTCACGGCCGCAGTGTCGAGGCTCTTGGGCACGCGGTAAGTGTCGAAGAAGTCGTACTTGTCGTTGACCATGCCGTTCACGACGCGCTGGGCCGCTTTCTCTGGCGTCATGCCCTGACGGACGTAGGACAGCGCCGCCTTGTTGGCCGCCTCGTACATGGTGTTGAAGGTGTTGATGCCGCCGACCTGCCCCTGCAGAGATTGGGCAAACGGAGTCATAGCGCTCTGCACTGCGGTCGCGACATTCGTAGCAATACCCTTGTCCAAGCCCTTTTTAAGTTCCGCTTCGGTAACGTTGGCCACCGAGGCCATGCGCTCGGCCACGTCCTTCGGCAGCCCAGTAGCGATCACCTGCGCCTCGGGCGGAAGTTTCTTGCCCAGCTGCTGGGCGATGAGCGGGAAGTTGGCGCCCCACTGCGCCTGCTGTTGCTCGATCAGCGTGGCGGCATTCTCGCCGCCGGCCACTTGGCTGTTGAAGTTGGCGGCGATCTGGTCGGCGGCAGCATCCGGCAGAAGTTTTGGAGACTGGACACCCAGGCGACGCTGTTCGGCAATGGTGGCATCAGCGTAGGCCTGGTATGCCTCGGGCGTGCCGGCCTGCTGCGCTGCGGCGAACGACTCGCGAACGGTTGGGCTGTAGCGCGCAACATACGCGGCGGGATCATCCTGCTGCTGTTTCATCAATCCAGTAGCCACTGTGGCCAGGCGCCGGTACAGCTGGTCATCCTCAGCGAATCCTGATCCCGCCTTGCCGTCCTGGGCTGGCTGGAACTGTGCCAGGATCTTCTGGCGCTCCTCCGGTGTGGCGGTCGCGAACTCCCGGATTGCTGGTGCTACTGACTGCACCTTGGCGAACGACTCATAGGCTTGCCCGCCCTTGTCGCCATAGGCTGCATTGAAGTCCGCCCGCGAAGGCGGGTTGTCGAATTCGAAACCCTGCAGGTAAGCCGCCTGGGCATCCTGCACGCGGGATTGCAGCTCAACCCGGGCGATCGCCTGCAACTGGCGGGCTTCGACCTGTCGCTGCCGAGCCTCAGCCTCAAGGCGGCGGAAACCCTGATCGATCCCGTTGGTGGCGCGGATCTGGTCTTCTGCGGTCATGCCATCTTTGAACTGCTCGTAGAGCCCGCGGGCCTTCTTCGGGGAGTCCACCAGCGTGCGCTGGATAACCGCCTGTGACAGGCTGCTGTTCATGCGCTGGCGCTGGGCTTGCGTTTCCTCAGGAGACCAGCCATTGCGAGCCGCGCGCAGCTGCAGCACTGCATCCATCTTCGCTCGGTTCTGCGCTACGGCCTCTGGGTCGTTGTAGTTGAGGGCCGCACTGTCCATTGCCAGCTGGATCGACGACTTGTCGACATCATCCTTGTATTGCTGCTGTTCGCCAAATTCGTAGCTTCCCAGCTTGGCCTCAAGGCTGCTGCGGCGCTGCAGCGATGTCTGACGGAACATCTGGCGCTGTTGCTCATTGGCCAAGGTGTCGTAGATCGATTGCTGCTGCTTGTCGAAGTCGCCAAGCACCGACTGGCTGATGTTCAGCGCAGCGCTGCCCTTGCGCGTGAATGCCCCATTTTCCGGGTTGTAGAGCGCATTGTTCTGCCAGCTGCCCAACTGGTTGTCCGCGTTGAGCAGCGCTGTCTGGTTCGCCTCTTGGACTTCTCGCTGGTGCACGTCGGCCAGGTTGCCAGCAAGGCTGGACACACCTCTGGCCAGACCAGATAGGTCGGCTCCGTCTTGGGCAACCCGTGGAGCGCTCGCGACCTCAGGCGCTACCCGACGCATCTGTAGTTGTGGGATTCTCGCGGCCATGCTCAGCCCCTGCTGTAGATATTGTATGCCTGACCGCCGCCGGTAAGCAGCGAGCCAAATGCGTTGAGGCGGGCGGCGCGGTTGTTGGTCTTGGCCTGGCGAACACCTTCGTTGCCCTGGGTCACAAGACCCATGGCCTGGTTGAAGGCGTTGCGGCGCAGCTGGTCCGCATCCTGGCGGGCGATATCCAGGGTGCCTTGTTCGACCCGGCCCGCTGAGCCTTGGCCAACCGCCACACCATTGGCCGCGAACCCGGTGCGCTGGCTTGCGGCCGTCTGCCGGCCCTGCTCATTCGCCATGTCGGCAGCAAAATCGCCTTGGTTGATCACATCGCGTGCCTGGTTATCCAGATATCGCTGCTGACGGTTCGCTGCCTTGATGCCCTCTTTCCCCTGCTGAATCTGGGAATAGGCGTTGAGAATCCCGCCGCCGGCGGCCAGGCCTGCACCTGCTGCTGCGCCCATTACAGCCCCCTCAAAGTCATTGGATGGAACAGTTCACCGTTGATCCCGTAGGGCACGGCGTCATGCATGTGGAACCCGAGCCAGCGCAGCCAGCGCAAGGCCTTGGTATAGCGGGCATCGGTGTAGTTGATCAGCACCTGGTAACGCTGGCGCATGGCGGCGATTTCGCGGTCGCACTCGATCAGGAATGCGCGGTGGTGGCGGTCGATCTCCGTAGTGCTGATAAGCCATGGCACCCCGGTTTGCTCATCGAGCTGGATGTCTCCGAACATGGCGACAACCCGACCATTCACCACGTAGGCCAGGGGCCTCACGCTCCTTTCCACTGAATAGCGCAGCTCCTGCTCAACGGTCAGGCCACGGATGGCCTCGAACTCCAGCCGGTCAGCCATGCGCGCATTGGCCACTGTCAGGGCGATAAGCCGGTCGTCAGCCGGCAGCATCTCAGCCACCCGACTGGACATTGGGCATAACCCCCAGAATGGTGAGCGGCAACGGGTCAGATTGGCGGATAAATAGGCGCCCGTAGTTATCCCACTGGCACTGGATCTCCATCTCCGCCCGGCCGGTCAGCAGCTCGATCGGCTCGCCATAGTCCTCGTCGGCGCGCTGTTTGAACTCGTCCAGGTGGTCGGCATCCGGACCGGCGAAGATGCCGCGGCTTTCCTGGCAGATCACCACCACCTGGTTGATACGTTTCTTGCTGCCCAGGAACGCCTGGTTGTTCTGCAGGGTGATGTCCAGGGTTTCGAAGTCGGCCGTGATCGGTAGGCCGATGTGCGCTACCAAGGTCGGGCTGTCCAGGGTGATGGCGCCACCGGTGACAACCTGCTGTGGGATCACGTTGCCATCGCCCAGGATGCTGACTGTCTTGCCTTCGAGATGACCAAGGCTGCTGACAACAGTTGCCGCTAGGCCCCAGCGGGTCGCGGATACCCCGCGCAGCGATTCAGGCACCACAGACTGCGGCTCAACGGTGACGACAGTTGGCGATGTGTAGCCGGTGATCTTCACCGTTAGCACTTCGCCAATTGAGTACTCATCACCACCGCCGTAAAGGATGACGCTGCGACCCACCATGCCAACATCGAAGGTAGCGGCGCCAACGGCCAGCGTCAGCAGGTTCGGATACATCCAGTCAGTGCCGCCGCTCAGCACGGCGCTACCGGTGCGCCTGCCATCGTAGGTCAGGCCGCAATCCACGAAAAAGGCCCGGTCAAACCAGTAGTCGCCGCTGCCGAACTTGGCCAGCTGCCGGGTAGCCATGCGCTCTATGTAGCGCTTGGTGGTGCCGTTGATGGTGCGTTTGACGATCAGGTACAGCGCGTCCTCGTCGCTCTCCGGGACCGAGGCCACCGACTCGACCTGACCTTCGGTGTCGTGCCAGTGCCAGGCGTAGACCTGCTGGTCTGGTAGGAAGGTGAAGCCCAGCAGCATGCCGTCGTTTCGGGCCATCCACAGGATGCCATTGGGCTGCAGGGTGAAGGCCATGTCTTGGACTGTGAAACCGCGCAGCAGGTGCGACGACAGCACGCTCACATCCTGGGGCTGGAAGCCGTCCGAGACGTAGTTGTAGGCCAGCGTCGACAGCTTGCCGCCACGGGCCTGGATGTACAGCGCCGTGTTGGCGTAGATCGCCGGCGGCACGTCGCTGGTGCCGAAATAGCTCTGCTCGATCGCCGAGACGTTGGCAGCGGTGACTCCTGAATCGGTCGACCCGGTGATGGCGATCTCGGCGCCGGAGGTCATGGCCAGTAGCTCGCGCAGCGACACCAAGTGGCGGATCTGGTTGACCTGGCGGCTGGCGATGACGAATTCGATGCCGTCGTCGTCCTTGTTCGGGTCGGAGTAACCGAAGTTGTGGAAGTCGCCAGTGCGTGACATCCAGACCGTCTGCGGGTTGGCCTTACTGGCCGCGAACACCATGCGCTGCTGGTAATAGCCCACCACCGAAGGGTTGTTGCCATCGGCGAACGGGTTGTACGCGATGGGTACCGTGTTATCGGTTTCTGGCGTGATATTGATGTCGGTGAACGTCGTGCCTGCTGACTGGCCGATGAAGCCGAACACCCCGGAAGACTTGTTCTTGTAGATGTTGTAGTGGTCAGCGCCGGCTGATGCCGTCCAGCTCAGGGTTGCCCCGGGCTTGTTGTCGAAGCTGTTCACCGTGGCGGTGTTGCTGGCATTCGACTCGACCGACCCCTCTGAAATGCTGCTGACGGCGGTCACCTTGTACTGATACTCGGTGGTGTCGCCAGAACCGCCGGAGCGCGACGACGCAGCCAGCCCCGTGGGAGCGGCAATGCTTGGCTCGAACACGATGGACGTGAGCGTCCAGTTGGTCGGACCCAGGCGCGACAGCTCACGGGGCGGATGGTCTGGATGGACGATGGTCAGCACGTCGGCCGACTGAGTGAACTTCAGGGCTGCCAGCTGTGCCGCGGTATACGGCGAGGCAATTTCATAAGGCGTAGTACCGACCACAACCTGCCCGCCCATGCTGATGAAGCGGATGTACAGGTTGCCGAACTCCAAGATGTACGTCTGTTCGGTCGAATACTGGAATGGGATCAGCCTGGATTTGGCTGCACTGTTTTTGGTTTCAACGATGAACTTGGTGCCGGAGCGGTTCTGTGCCCCGCCCTCGGGCAGCACCTGATAGTTGCGGCAGGTCTTGAGCGCGGTGTAATAACGCCCCAGATCAACCCGGGCGTAGGTGGCTGGCGAAACCTCGCCAGCGCTGAAGGACGGCTGGATAACTTCAGTCATGCCCCGCGCCCCGTGATGAAGGTGGATTCGCGCTGGTACTGGGTTGTGCCTTCGTTGAGCGCAGTGGCAGCGGCCTCCAGCACGGTGGCTTTGTACTGGGCGTAGCAGGCGCTGGCGATGCCGGCGTCCTTGGCCAACGGCCCTGCGATCTCACCGGCCAGATACCAGGCCAGAGCCGACACGAAGATCGGGTCGAACAGCTCCGGAGACGTTACCTTGAGCGTGTATTCCAGGGTGGCCGGGCTCACGCTGGTGCTGATCAGGCGTTGGCTGGACCCGTTGACCACGCGGAACGGGATGCGCGGCAGCTCAGGCATATAGCACTCAAAGCCGGCTGGGATGGCGCCCTGTGGCCAGCCAGGGTTAACGATTCGGCGCACGCGCATGCAGTCATTCGGCACGGCGTATGCGTATTGGAAATCAGGGTTCGGGTTGTCGGCCACTTCGGCGAGCTGGGCGAAGGCAGTGGCGAAGCCCCAGTCACAGTCGGCACGCAGCACAAAATCACGGCTGCTCTCGTAGAACTGCTTGCAGATCCGGGCCGGCTGGCTGTTCTCTTCCAGGTCATCAATGCGGGTGCCGTTGCCGATGCGGAAGATCGCCATGTTACAGATGTCGATTACCGAACTCATGAAAAGCTGACTCCATGAAAAAGGGCCCCGAAGGGCCCTTGATAGATGCTGGCGCTGGATCAGGTATTGCTCTGGCCGCCGCTGGTGTCGGCTGGTTTAACCAGTGGCTCGCCACCCGCAATCAGTCGATCGGCCTCGGCCTGCGCTTCTTCCTTGCTGGCGCCAATGAACTCGCCAACCTTCTCGCCAGACGCGTCAACAACGATCCAGCGGCCACCACCGTTGTGCTTTGGCGCGAAGGCAGCAGTCGTATTGCTCTGGCCGCCGCTGGTGTCGGCTGGAGGATCCAGCAGTTCAAGGTTGGAGCCTGGCGAGTCGATCATCAGCGAGACGACCGCACCAACTTCCAGCAGCGCGCCGTTGATGAAAGAGCGCTCAGTGACGCGATAGCGATTAACCATTGGTCTGTACCCCTGCGACGATGCCGGCAGTGACCTTGCCAGTAGTTGGCGCGGTACCGGTAACGGTGTAGTTCATGCGCAGATAACGCTCGGTCTTCTGCGGCAGTGTGATGATCGGCGTCTGGTAGCCAGCCTTCAGGTCAGCCAGCGGCACCACCACCGAAAACAGGCTGCGCGGCGAGCTGAACGCCGAGTTGTCGTCAGCCTGCATCTCGATGGTCAGACTGGTCAGGGTGTTGAACGCCTCGACCACCTGGATGCACAGCGGGATATCGCCGGCGCGCCCCACGTCTTTCTGGTCGCCACGGTCGATGATGTCGGTCGAAGTCGACGAGGCGGTGATCGCCTGGGCGTTCGACATGAGCAGCTTCTTGTCGAAAAGCATGATGATCTCCTTAAACCACGCGGGATTCGGTGTTGAGCAGTTCGTCGCAGCGCTTGATCGGAATGCCAAGCAGCTCCGGGATCTTGCGGCCGGCGTACTCGCCCAGGGTGAGGTTGACGTTCTTCGAGTTCATCGCCTGCAGGTGCAGGAAGGTCTGGATGGTGCGGTTGGCGTAGATCACGGTCTTGCCTTCACCCTGCATGGGGTTATCCAGCAGGTAGTAGGCCTTGATCATGTTCTCGATCAGCTTGGCACCGGTCGCCGCGTCCGAGGTCAAGGTGGTGACATCGATGTTCGCCACGCGGGCGTTTGCGCGCCAGTCACGAACCGACATACCGATGTCCCACTTGAAGTGGTCGCGATAGGCCTGGAACTCGCCGCCTACGTCGTCCTTGACGGTGTCTTCACCCAGGTTGCGGTGCTGGAAGCCGGCCACGCTACCCTTCGGATACAGCAGATGGGTGGTCAGCTCGCCCCAGGTCACGAACCAGATCGAGGTGTTGGTGGAGCCAGTGCCACCAGCATCAACGATGTTGCGACCCGATTCTGCGGCCAGCGAGTTGTAGCGCGGGGTCAGGCCCAGGAAGGCCTGCGGCTCGGTCTGCGAGTTGCCGTAGAACATGTAGCGGGAGGCTTTGTTGTTGAAGCCTTGCAGCTTGCCCAGGTTCTCGGAGGCACGGAACGCGTCGGCGTTGCCGGACAGGTCAGCCAGCGCTTTGTCTACCAGGCCGTAGTCTTCCATCATGCCGGTGGTGTCCAGCACCGGGACGGTGGTCGATTTGCTTGGCTGGACGCCCTGGTTGAACATGCGCCAGGTCGGCTCAGGGATACCCGAGCGCATGGTAGTCTTGTGCTTGGAGCCGTCGTTGCACTCCATGTACTCGGCGTCCATGAGAATGTCGTTCTGCTTTGCCATCAGCTCGACGATCTTCATGATCTTCTTGGTGCTGTCTTCCCGGCTGAACTTGTCGATCAGCGTGGGCATGGTAGAGGTGAGGATTGCCACTTGTTACTCCTTGGCCTTACTTGAAGGCATCAACGATGGTCATTTCGGCTTTCGGCACTTCGGTGGTGGTGCGGTGCAGCTTGCCCTCGCCCAGCTCTTTGCCTGCCTTGTGGAACATACGAACCACTTCGGGGTGTGATCCCAGGCCAGATTCCGCGAGGAAGGCGGAAAGCTCAGGGGATCCGAAGTCGGTAAGGAACTGCTGCGCTACCGCGACGTTGGCGTCGAAGTTGGCGCCGCCGAACACGGCGTCACTGCGCAGAGCGGTTTCCCATTCGCCGACCTGCTTGTTGCGGAACTCGACGGCCTGCTGCTGGCTGGCCTCTTGGGCTGCCAGGGATCGCTGGGCGTCGAACGCGACGAGCTTGTCGGCTTGTTCCTGGGTCAGACCCAGCTCCTTCAGCACTGGCGAGAATGCGGCCAGCTGCTCTTCGCTGATGGAGTAGCCTTCGGGCAAGCTGGAGAAGGCGTAGGCTTCCGGCGGCGCAGGCTTGGCGGCCTGCTCTTGCTGTTGCTGCTGGGCTTGCTGCTGGCCCTGCTCCGTGGCAGCGGGCTGCTGCTCGGTGGTCACGGCCTGAGACGTCGCACTCTCGGTCCCGCTTGCGGTAGTGGTGGCGGTATCGACTGCATCGATCATGGGGAAACCTCATCGGGTTTAGGTGTGTTTTCCCGCACCATGAGCAGGTACTGCTCAGGGCACAGGTCTCGAAGTTCGTCTGAGAGCTGGCGGCCAACCTCGTACATACCGAGGTAGTAGTTCTGCCGGCCGCCGTGGGTGTCAAAGAGGGTTGAACGGGCCTCGAAGCGAGAGTCCACAAGCTGCTTCCAGGCAATGCGACGACCGCGCTGGTCGCCCATCAGCCACTGGATGTCATCGCGGCGGCGCCTTTTCTTCAGGCGCTCCGCTTCCTCCTGCTGTTGCTGCAGGATTTCGTCGTCGTCGAACATTTAGGCTCCGAGGATCTGGCCGAGCGCGTTGTCGCCCGTGATCTGGGTTTCGGACAGGAGCTTGGCGGCCTGCACCCCATTGGCCAGGGCCTGCTGAGCTTCGGCTGCTTGCTGATGCTGGGCGCGCTGCTCGCGGATGGCGGCGACCTCTTCGTCGCCGCGGATGACGGTAGGCACGACACCGATGGCCTCGCCGTATTCGTCCACCCACTGGTCGGCATCGAACTTGTCGCGTACTTCGGGAAACGCTGCCGACAGGTTGCCGATGGTGGAGGCGATGCGCTCCAAGCCGGTGACAGCCGAGGCTTTCTGCGCTTGGGCCAGGATCGAGATGTAATCCGCCTCGACCACGGTGTTGCCGATCTCTTCTGGCGGCTCAGGTAGCAGCGGCTCCCCTTCGACGATCCCGGCCCAGATAGGCATCGACTGGCGCAGCATGATGCCGAACACGCGCTCGATGATTGGGTCCAGGCCTTCGTAGTCGACGCGCTCAACCACAGGGCCGAGCATGGCCATCTTCTCTTCGCGCCGGGCGTTGATCTCGGTCGCGGTCCTGACGTCATCCATCTGGCTGATCATCAGGAACAGGTCGGTGTAGAAGGAGCGCCTGATTCGGGCCTCATGGCGGGCGATCTTGGCCTCGATCGCGGCAAGCCACTGAGCGCTCGGCTCGTAGATCGGCGCCATCTGGTTCTGGCCGCCAACCTGGTCAACGTAGGTGATCGAGCCGGGCGTTGTTGAGCTTGGCTGTCCGCGCAGGCTTGCAGGCGCCTGCATGGCTGGGTTCGCCCCAGTCTCTACCAGGCGGGCCGAGTTGCGCTCGTACAGCTGCAAGGCCTTGATGTCTCCAAGGCAGCGGCGGCCTGGGCCAGTACCGTAGCAATCGCCAGGCAGTGCATCCCACCGCATAACGGCTACCGGGAATTCATGGAAACCCTTCTGTTCAAGCACCTTCTCAGATGGCGCTGCCTTCTCCCACACCAGGCCAATGAACGGCAGCTTCTTGCTTACCTTTGACCCGGGCACGTGATCGGCGTTGGGCTCGACCATCTGCACGCAATCGAACCACTGGTCCTGTTGCGAATTATCCAGAGCGCTCTTGGCCTGGTTGCTCAGATTCTCCCTGCCGAACCGCTCAGCCATCTGCGCCGCGGTCAGCTGAAACTCACGGTAGAAGGTGTTGCACTTGCCGTCGGCGCCGTTTGCAACGTAGTACTCGCCGGCGGTGAACACCTCGCAGCGAATGCCCGTGCGCGGGTCAGCGTCAATCCAGATTGCGCCAGTGCCGAACACGCCCATTTCCAGGTACGAAACGTGCTGGCAGTTGTAGTAGTTGGAGCGCAGCAGCACATCGCGCATGCGCTCAGAGGCTTCAAACAGCCAGTCTTTGACCGGGCCGAACTCCATCGCCTGCTTGTTCTGCACCACCAGGTTGAACCATGGGCGCGAGCGCGAGGTGAGGCCCGACATCATGCCGGCAGCGAGTGCACCGCTGTCCTCGGTCGCCTCGTTATTGATGATCTTGCCGTTACGCCTGTCACCCTTGTTGGACTGCTTATCACCCAGTAGGCGTGAGCGCATCGGCTGAATGAAGTCGGACAGCTCTCGCCAGTTCGTCTCCCACGACGTGCGCTCGTTGTTGAGCATGCCGAGCCGCTTCTCGGCCCTCTGGCGCAGAGTGTCGGCCATGGTCACTGCCCCAGCAGGGTCTTGGTGGCGGTCGGCGCTGCAGCGGCGCTTGCCCCGCCCAAGATGGTCGAGGTGAGACCGGCGGCCTTGGCCCGGCGGCGCTTGTCAGCGGCGTTGCCCTCGGCGTCCGCAGTGGACACGTCGTTGTTTTTCACCTCGTCTGCCGTGGTGGTGCTGGTCTTCGGCGTGTCGAAGGAATCGCCGAGCACAGCATTGCTCAGGCCCAGGGTGGCAACATTGGCCACGCTCTTGACTGCTCCGCCCATGGGAAATGTCCTCAGTTGAATGGGTCGTAATGTGATTGATGGGTGCCGTGCGTGACCGGCCTGCACTGGAACCGCTGACGCGCAAAGCGGCGCATCATGTAGGCGTACCGCGACGCCGACAGGATGTCGTCTTGAAGCTTGACGATCCGGCCCTTCTCGTCGCGGTGGTAGTTCATCTTCTCTTCGAAGAAGCTGCTGAGGTGGCTGAACACCTTCCAGCGCCCGGTCGTCATGCGCTCGTACATTTGGACGATGCCGGCCTCAACGCCTACGCCGCCCTCTGGCCAGGTGGCGTGCTCGGGAAGCATGTTCCAGCCGGCATCGACATAGGCCTTCTTCTGCTCGTCGCCCGAGGACTTCTCGGACTGCAGGCCGTCGCTTGGCCAGGCCGTGGGAACGTGCTGGGCCCAGGATTTGACCGAGCCCCAAGCGGTGACTGGGGTGACCTTCGACTGCTTCCAGGCATGGGCGACATAGACAATGTCCGCCTCCATGTCGATCCACAGCTGCACATGGGCCTGTGGGTGATCCCAACCAAAGTCGCAACCGTTGATGACCCAGAAGTGGTCAGGGCACGGGAACGGCGCGCACTTGATGTCGTCGTCGCTGAAATCGAAGATCAGGCCGGTGCCGAGCAATGGTTCGCCTCTGGTTCGCATATCGCGCTGCCAGGCCGGGTAAGCGGCAAGCAACTCGCGGCGCGTCTTTTCCGATAGGTGCGGCGCGTCATCCCAGGTGGCGCGCTGCATGTACTGGCCTTCGCCCGGGTCATCCATGAACTTGACGACCAGCTCGGTTCGCCCGTTCTCAGGCGTGAAGGTCAGAATTCCCCGCCCACCTCGACCGCGGTCGCCCGTGGCTGTCCGGGTGATGACCTGCGGGTAGATCTCTTTGTCTTCGGGCTCTTCGTCGATGTGATACCAGTCGACGCTGTCGCCCATGATTGCGTGCTGGCCCTGGCTGTAGGACCAGAACTGCACCGTGGCGATATCGCCGGTTGCGTGCCGAACCCTGACCTCGCGCATTGCCCCGGTTGTAGCCGTCGCTGATCGCCAGTCAACGATCCGATCAGCTGGAATCAGACCGCCAGTCCACTTGCCGGCCTCCAAACGTCCGAACAGCGGTGTTTGCAGCAAGTCCCTGGTCTTCTCCATGGAGAACCCCAGCAACCAGCACAGCGGTGCTGTTTCGAAGCGGTGGCCATCCCAGTCATCCGGGTAGTCACCCAACAGGTGCACTGCGTCGATCGTCAACCCGGTGCGGGTCTTACCCACCCGGTTCGCCGCCATGAGCATGCATGACGAAAACTCGGCGGTAGCCCGAACGAACTTGAGCTGCCATTCGTAGAGCGATTCAAACTGCAGCAGGTATTGCCGTTGCGCATCTCTTCGCGCCTTCTCCTCCAGCAGAGCGAGCAGTTCGAGCTTGTCAGCCCGCGACGCCCTGGAGTTTGGCAATTCGGCGATCAAGTTCTTCTTCCGTCAGTTTGCTGCGGTCATCGACCGGCTGCTCTTCGTCGATGCTGTACGCCTGACGCTCCAGGCCGATCAGCACCTTGAGCGTGTCGCCCAGGTCTTTCAGGGTCTTGGTTCGACTTGGCAGTGCAATAACCTTGTGATACGCATCACTCAGCCTAGTGTCTTCTGGGTTGTGCAGAATCTCGCCGAGCTCTTCGAACAACTGCTTGTTGTCCGTCATGCCTTCAAGCTCTTCCAGCAGGCTGTTGGCCAGCTTGCGATAGCGCCCGATGTCAGTCCGGTGGCTGATGCGGACATTGGCGATGACCTGCGCATTCGCCTCAACGATCCCGCGCTCGGTTGCCAGCGTTTCTTTGGAAACCTCGGTGGAAACCTCGGCTTTGGAAACCAGCGCGTCAGCCTTGGCCTGGATCTTTGCCTTGAGGTTTCGATCCCACCCATTCGCCTTGGCGCGCTTGTTGATCGCGGTATGGGACACACCACCAGCAGCTGCTATCTCCCGCACGGAAAGAACGCCAGCACGATACTGCTGCTCGATACGCTCCCAGTCTGGCGCGGTCTTCTCGATCATGGCTTATTCACCGGTAGCGGCCGGGGCTACAACCTCGCCGCTGGTGGTGGATTCGCTGGCTTCAGCTCCGGTGGTGGATTCCACGACCACTGCTTGCTGCTGACGCATCCATGAGAACTTGGGGAAGATCGCCACGACGACGCCGGCCGACGCGTACAGGGTCAGACCGTTGGAGTCGAGAACGTGGGTGACAGCCTCGATGCGGTGCACCACGCCATCAGGATCTTTCACTTGGTACTGGGTCATTGCACTGCTCCTTGGCAGGCCGTGCGAACGTAGTCCTGCAGGGCGTTCAGTTGGCGGATGGCGTCGTCACCGTCGTTGGCGATGGCGACAATTCGTTCAGCAGCCGCTGGGTCAAGTTCGGCTCGCGCTTCTGCATGGTCCAGGCCGGTGGCGGTGGCGGGTCCTGCGGCGCAGCTGGTGGCGAGGACTGACAGCCGGCGCTTGCCAGCAGCGACATCAGCACGAAGGCTGGCATTGGTCTGGTTCGCACGTTCGCGCTCCTGGGTGTGTTCGGTGTCGAGCTGGGCCAGCAGACGCTGGGTGTTCTTGCGCGACTCAATGGAGGCTTCCAGCTCTTCGATACGCGACGATTTGGCGTCACGCTCTGTCGTGACATGGTCAAGCCGCCAAAACGCCAGGATCGTAACGAGAGAAAGCCCAGCGATGGCTGCAAGCAGGTACTTGGTCATCGCTGTGCCTTCATGCACTTGGCATGACGATCGAGCTGGCGCTGCCAGACGCCCCAGCAGCGCTTGTTGCCCGGGGTGGAGCAGTCGTAGCCGGCGGCAAACTTGTACTTGAGCAGGTCGTTGCAGGCCTGGA
Source organism: Pseudomonas sp. 382 (assembly GCF_002759075.1). NCBI lineage: Bacteria > Pseudomonadati > Pseudomonadota > Gammaproteobacteria > Pseudomonadales > Pseudomonadaceae > Pseudomonas > Pseudomonas sp. 382. The sequence goes on along the minus strand of NZ_PEMX01000026.1, from coordinate 53,598 downwards.
CGTAGTTGCCAGCCAGCAGGTCGCGGCGCGGGGAGCCTGCGCGCCAGGTGCCGATCCCGTACTGGCCAACAAAGTCCATGTACAGGTCGAACTCTTCCTGATGCAGCTTCACGCCAGGCAGGCTGGCGGCAAACTGCTTCTCGGCCTGGCTGTTCAGGTTGCGAGCCAGCACCTCGGCGCGCTGGCGGGTGATGGTGTCGCCTATCTTGACTGGCCTGCCGTCTTCCCACCTGGTGGATCCATGCCCAATGGTTGGAACGTCGCCCTTCGTGGGGATCACGGCCACGTCGGTGAAGCCTTCGTTGGCCTGCCATGCGGCGAAGCCTGCGGCGCTAATGCTCAGCAGGTAGACGGCTATGCGCTTACGGCCGCTCAACTTCGACGCGCTCACGGTAGAAGGCGATGCGGGCGGCGCTCTCGGCAGCCTCTCGCAGCTCGCGGGATTGGCGGTCAGCGATGTCGCGCTGCTCCTGGCGCCAACGGAACCAGGTGTTCACCAGGAAGCCAAGGGCAGCGATCAACACGCCAGAGACACCAATCCAGTTCACCTGGGTGAGCCAGCCGGCAACGCCAGTGGTGGCGCCGACGAGCATGCCCTTATTCGCCACGGAGGCGCCTACAGCTTCGATGATGCCTTCCGGTTTCGACATGGGGTTTCTCCTACCTGGGGCATTCATGGGGCCTCCAGAAACGCGAAACCCCGCTCGGTGGCGGGGTCTGAGGATGGTTTAGCAGGCAACAAAAAACCCGCTCAGTGGCGGGCTTCTTTGGTTTGGGTGCTGCTTGTCACAGTGGGGAAATCATGCCGAAACCCGCACAGTTCTGTCAAGCGAGACTGAATTGCCCAACTGAGTGACCAATTACGGCGGTCAACTCGCCACGCCACAACCCCTTCAACCCAACCTCCGCCATGCCATTGGAAGTGAGCAACTTGGCCTGCTTCAGGTGGATATGGGTGATTGGCATCTTGCCATCTAGCTCACGGAGCTGGTCGAACATACCCCGGAACGCTTCGCCTTGTCCGTTGAACCCATCAGCCAAACCTTCTGAGATCCCGTCAAGGAACTCCATTTCTGAGATCAACACACCGCTGATCAATCCTGCTGCCGTGGTTATGGTTACCCCCAGGCCTCCGTTTCCTTTTCCAGCAGTGGCAATCCAAGTCCTGAGCAGCCAATCGCCCACTGGGGCTTTCTCTTGGCTTTGGGCATTATCTTCGCTCACATCACACTCCTTCGTTATGCCGTCATGGCGATGCGATATTACAGCCCGTAGCCGCGAGAACAAAGTTCCTACGCCGTCTCGTGCTCCTCGCTCAGAACGCGCTCAACTGGGATCAAGAACAAGCCGTCGATGACTGCACATCTCTGTCAAGCCTGTACCCAAGGCGCAACCCCAGTTGCCTGATGTAAATGTTCAGCGACCTTGGCCTCGGTCCGATAAACAATCGAAATCACATGGCTCAGGTATTGGAAGCCGAGTGATTTGGCCACATTCCCTTCATCGCGAATGCGGTGAGCGATGTTGCCCCGGACCGTAATGAAGTCATCCAGTTTTTCTTCAGCTCTTGCAGGCGACATTTTCTTCCACTTCCAGCTGTTGCTTATCTTGGGGATACCAAGAAGCTCTGAGAAAAGGTCATTTACCTGGCCAGTCTTCGGAGTGTTAAATCCGCCTAACCACCTTGTCATCACCGCATCCCGGTGCAGCGCCAGAACTTCTCTCCAGCCTTGATCAGCGATATCCCAAAGTTTGCTCGGGTCTTTTTGCTTGTGAATCTCAGATACCGCAAAATTTTTGACCTTCGATGGGATGGCGGTCGAATCGGCTGCGTTCGCTAGCAGAAAATCGAAAGCCTCCCGCGCTAGGTCCTCAACGTATGACTCCCAACAGGCTGTCACGAAGACGACAACAGATCTGTTAAGCACCTCGACACCGTACTTTCTTCCCGGACCCTGACCGGCATAATCCTCATGTATCTGCCAGAGTTGCTCGATATCGTCTTGGTTGGTTTGAAAGCTAATCAGGGCGTTTGACATCTTCGGTCCTTGCTTGATGTGTTTTTGACATCATACATCAAGCCGCTTCTCTCTCTTCACTCAGCACACGACCAACTGGCCGCAGACACATGCCATCGATGATCCCGGCCTGATCGAACATCATCTGCACCAACCATCCCCATTGCCTGGCCCAGTTGCGGCTGTCTAGCTCAACGCCATGGTTATCGGCCAGCCAGCGCCGGAAGACCCATGGGTCAGCCATAGGGTCAGGGTTGGCGCCCATGCCGCCCTGCACCATGTGCCGATAGCGGACCAGGACGCCGCGGACGACCCAGTATTCGCGGCTGTACAGGAGGCAGGTGCGCTTCTCACCGCGCTCCTTCAAGGCCATGTGCACGTAGCTGGCCAGCAGCTCGACCGCTGACTCTTCCCAGTTGTTCGACACCTCGGTGCTGATCACCGGGGCGTACAGGTGGTGACCGAACACCTGGAACCTTGGATGCAGGCTGGCGATGGCATGCTGTATGCGCCCCGCCAGCGCCATGTGGGCACACTTGGCCGTGTTCTCCCAGCGCTCGGGCCGGGTTTCGTTTGCCACGTAGCCGCGCTTGGCCAGCTTCGCCCCCTCCAGGCCGTGGTGCATGACGCTGTCCCAGGGCGTGTAGTAGGCGTCGTGCCACGCCAAACGAGCGCTTCCAAGTCTCATACTGCCCCCTTGCGTAGTTCCGCGTAGATCGTTGTGTTACGGGTCAAGCTGCACTCTCCAGAGGCACGATGCGCACGTGCACGCCAGGCACTTCGCCGTAGCGTTTGCGCACGAATGCGTCGACCACTTGCACGTCGTCTTTCCAGACCACGCCGTTGAGGCCGTCGTAAATCGCCTTGATGACGTTGTCCATGTCGGGCTTCTTGGTCGGGAACAGCTCGCCGGCAACGGCCATGGCCTTCCGCTTTTTCGACATGGATTGAGGGATGGCCAGGACAATGCGCATCTCGACCATCACGGCGCCCTCCAGCAGCATGCGGCCTGCCATGGCTTCGGTACCGGCCAGGGCAATAAGCCCCTCATAGCTGGCGGTCTTCTGCGGCGTGAACATGCGGGCATGGCCGCCGACGCGACCAATACGTGGCCTGCCCTTCCCCACGGGTTCGCCTGGTACCAGGAACTGAACTGGCTTCAGCTCATCCATTGGCCACCTCCCCAGCAGCACGCTTGGCCTTCTCGATCAGCCGGCCCACGACGAACACCAGCGTATGACGCACAGGCCCCGGCACGTCCTTCGGATCGATCTTGGTATTGGCCAAGAACCACTTCACCGCCCGGAAGTACTGCGACTTCTGGCGGCGAGCGATCGATACGTCACGGGCTAGGGCTAGGCATTGCCCATGCTTCTCGTCGTGGGCGGTCTTGAAGCCCCACCAGGCGGACTGGATCATCGCGTCGACGTAAGCGCCGTCCTCGAAACGCAGGTTTGGCTCGTTGGCGCCGGCTTGCTCGTACAGGTTGAGCAGTTTTGCCTCGAAATCTCCGCGTACCGGATGTTGATTGTCGTCATGCATGGCGCTCTCTCCGAATGCCGAGCTTGGCCAGCAGCAGCGCACGTGCTGCCTTGCCATCTGTGGGGATGTTCTGTGCGGTGACCAGGTCGCGGGCTTCCTGATGGGAGCGAGCCAGCTGGGCCTTCATGCCGCTGTCGTGCTCGATGCCCTGGGCGATTCGGCCGTCGAGGGGCTGTGCGTTCTGGGCGCGGCGCTGGACGATGGCGTAGTTGCGCTCAAACCGCTGGCGCAGGCTCTTGTCGCTGTGCTTGGCCGATCTCAGGTCGAACGTGCCGGTGGCTTCTGCTGCGACCTTCACCGCTTCGTGGCTGTACTTGCCCATCAGGGCCTCGGTCCACGCTTGATCGATGGTTGGAAGGCCTTGCACATGCAGGCACATCGCACGGAAAACGTTCGCCGGCGGTGGCCAGTCGAATTCGGTTGCACGGTCCAGCAGCTGCTGCAGGCCGCTTGCGAGCTGACGGCCAGTGAGGCCGCCCAGGATCTTCGCCCAGCTGTGTTCTTGATCAGCTGACACGCCAAAATTCGCCGTCCAGCGGTGGCCGTACATCTCGGTCATCTTCAGCCACAGGCTGTCCAGCAGTTGCTGCGGCAGCTTCGGCCTGTCGTCGATCGGCGATTGCGTTGCGGACCTGGTCGACAGCGGAATTACTTTGGCTTCGGTATCCACTGCCTTGAGCACCAGCGCCTTTACGCCCGGTGCGGTGTTGATTGGCTTCTGCTTGGGGAGTTCGCGGGTGTCCATTGGCCTTGCCCTCGCTGTTGGCGGCGTACTGGAGTTGTTTTTTCAGGTAGTCGACCAGTTGGTATTCCCACTGGGCTTGGGATTGCTCTTTCTCTGGCCTGACGGACCAGTACGAGCAGAAGGCGGCCAGGCGCTCCGCGGTGAGCTCTGCCACCGGCACGGCGTTCTTGAAGGCGATGGCCTTGAAGGTTTTGGGGTTGGGGCCCCAGTCATCGAGCGGCATGGCGAAGTAGCCCGCGCGCGAGAAACAGTGAATAGGATTAACGGATATCGGAGGTAGGTTGCTGATCAGCGATTCGGCTGATTCTGATGTGGTTGCTGATCCGTTGTTGTCATCGCTAGAGGCCGCGTATTCCGTGGGTTCTGGCGTTCCATCTATTGGTTGTTGATATGGTTGCTGATCTGGTTGTTCATCGGTTGCTGATCGTTTGGACGCACCATCCCAGTCCGCGTGTGGCAGCTGGAAAACCAAGGGTCCAATGGGGGTTACAGCACCGATGTTGATCAAGCGATCAACCAGCGAGCGCACCTTTTGCCTGGTAGGGGATCCAGACTCGTGCCGCCCGCGCGTGGGAGCAATATACAGCTCTTCACGGAACATTTGCTCGCTCAATCGGCGAACGACACCAGATACACCGGTCCGGTAGTCCATAAACCGGCGGATGGCGCAGTACAGCTTGAACACGTCAGCTGGCTCATCGGCCAGCGCGCTCCACTCTGCGTCATTGATCTGGAAGGCGGGCATGCCCTATTCCTCGTCGTACAGCTGATCGACGTGCTGCACATGCTCCATCCAGCGTTTGGCCTGGTGGAGGATGGCTTCGATGTCGCTCTGGTTGAAGCAGCGCATCTCGGTCGGGACGATTTTCAGGTCAAGCACGGCGAGGATTTCGCTGAACTGCTGGAACTTCTCCGGCTTCATGCGGCTGATCGTCGCCTCATCGCAACCGACTGCAACTGCAACCGGCCCGTTTCCTACGGACGCAAGTCGCTGCATGAGGACGGCCATGTTCTTGCGTGCCCTTACGAGCTGATCCTGGCTCAATTGGGTCGTCGACATGATCAAGCCGCCACTTCATCAGTCCCGGCGAAACGCTCCGGGTACAAGATGTGGATCTCGGTCAAGTCGCCTTCAAACACCTGAACCAGCTTTTCAGCCAGGGCGGTGGAGGCCTTCTGCGCGCCGCGCTCGATACGGGAGAGGTTTCCCGAGTCAACGCGGTCGCCCAGGGCAGCCAGGCGGGCCGTTACATCGGCCAGCGTCCAGCTGCGGGAGAGTCGTGCTCGTTTCAACGGGGACATGGCATCTGCCTTCTGTAGGGATTGGTTCCGGCATCAGTTTGCGCATCACGCAAATAAAGCGCAAGAACAATTTGCGCATTGCGCTTTGCGCGTTACGCATCAGGACAGAAGAATTCACCGCCATGGAAATCGGACAGATCATCAGAAAGACGCGGAAGGCCAAGGGCTGGACGCTTGAAGAACTCGCCAACCGGATCGGGACTGATGCCGGTAACGTGTCGCGCCTGGAGCGCGGCCTGCAGGGTGCAAGCAAGGAACTGCTGGCCAAGGTACTGAAAGAGCTGGAGATCAGCTTGAGCCCATCGGGCCAGCTGGACGAAGGGACGAACATCGCCTCCACCCTGCAACCCACACGGAAACACAAGGAGTATCCGTTGATCAGCTGGGTGCAGGCCGGCGACCTCACAGAGTCGCCAAGCAACCTGGGGACAGACTACGAGTGGTTCCCCTCCCCCGAAAACGCTACCGATATCGGCTTTTGGCTCAAGGTCCAGGGTGACTCGATGACTTGCCTGGGCAACCCCAGTTTCCCCGCCGGCTCGCTGATCCTGGTCAGGCCCGAGGCTGACGTGATCAATGGCAAGTACTACGTTGTGGAAATGCTCGACAGCGGCGAGAAAACCTTCAAGCAGTACGTCGAAGACGCCGGCATCAAGTACCTACGCCCGCTCAATCCGGGCTATCGTACTATCGAGATCGACGGCAACTGCCGATTCATTGGGCGTGTGATCGATGCCAAGATGACGGGGCTCTAGGGATGGACATGATCAAGAAAATCGCAGCCTGTGCGGGCCTATCAATCGCGGCACTATCGCAGCCGGCATGGTCGATTACCGGTAACGATCTAATCGGCTGGATTCCTGATTACGAGCGTGCGACGAAGTCCACCTTTAACAGCGGTATGTTTTTGGGCTACACCGCAGGGGTTGCTGAAGCAACTGTAGGAGTATTGTTCTGTCCGCCGCCCGAGGTCACCAACGGACAGAACGCAGCGATCGTTGCCAAGTGGCTACGACAGAATCCAGAGCGCTGGGCCGAGCCTGCCTCCAATCTGGTAATCACTGCACTCCAAAAGGCCTACCCAAAATGTAAAGACGCCTGACGCGCCTATTACGCCCTCTTCCGAACAATCCCGCTATCGAGCGGGATTTTTTTTGCCCATTCACTCTGTTTTGCGCTTGACGCAAATAGAAATTTGCGCATAATGCAAACCATGACTTGCGCACTACGCAAAATTTGCGCAGGTCATGGCAGCGAGCCGGAGCCTATCCGGTACAGGGGAAGCCTCACCCCGGGTGCGCAGCGTCGAGCACCGCATAAATGAGAGCCGACAGCACGCAGCGTGGTCGGCTGTTGGGCCCAAAGGGCCCCCGAACCAAGTCATCGCCCAGTCCGCAGGTGGCGTGTAACAGCGGCCCAGCTCCACGGAACATTTCACTTCTGCACCTGGTGACGGGTGCAGCGGGAAATCGACCGAGGATCATCCACATGAACACCAACTACACCGTCATCCGCCCGGATGGCACCGAACTGAACTTGCACATGGACCTGCCGGCAGCGCCCACGCTGCAAACGCTGCGCAGCCTGATCGTGCCTCACCTCGACGGCGGCGACCTCGAGCAGGTCGGCGTGCTGCACAACGGCAAGGGCACCGACATGTTCGTCGATGAGGAAGGCCTGCTGAAGCGCTTACCGCGCAATGACAAGGCCACGGACATCTACCGCGCCCACTACCTCAAGCAGAACCCGGGCGTTGAGCCCGAGCAGCTTGGATTCATCGCTGGCACCGCGGTCATCTTCGATCGCCGCGTCTGGTTCTGATTTCCCTGACAGCCGGAACAAACGGCCCGGTGCACCTGGTTCCCCCATCGCCAGGCTGCATCGGACTGGGTTCGGATGAGCTGCAAGCAAACAGCGGGGTGGCCACCTCGACGCGGATTACCGGTCGATTGCCCAGCCTTCACGACCCCAGACCGATGCAGAACCAACACACCCAATAAGGAGACCGACATGGGCGCACTTCGCAAAGCACAGTACCTGTACGACAACGCTGAGCCTGCGCCGGATGACGGCCAGGCCGAGGCAGAACGCGTCTGGATCGAGAATATGACGGAGCAGCTGCTGGCCGGCGCCGACGCGACGTTCAAAATCGGCGACATGGCCTTCGGCATCACCTTTGAACGCTTTGCCCAGGCCGTCGACGAGCATGCCATGGGCGAACTGGGGCGCGATGACTGCAGCCAGACGGTGCTGGGCCGGCTGATGCTGGCAGCCCTGAGCAAGCTGCCCAGTGATGCCAAGGCGGCGGCCGTCGAGATCATGGCGGTGCCTGATCCCCAGCAGCTTCTGGTGCAGCTGGCCCGCGACCTGCTGGCGCCGTTCGCTCTGCCAGGCACTCAGGCTGCAGCCGAAGAGGCCCGCGAGCCATGACCCCGCACACCATCGCAGTCAGCGCAATTGAGGGAGCCATCGAAACGATGCTGCTCCCCAGCGCTGGCCCGGTCGAAGACGCCAAGGCTGAAACCCTGGTGGTGGCCTACTTCTCGCTGCAGGCCATCGATTCCGACGAATTCAAACACTACTGCGAACGCATCCGGCGCATTGCCGAACGCCGCAAGGAGGCCGCATGACCAGCAAATGCCGGGGCGTCATCGCCCCCACCTTCCCGCTCATCGTCGAAGCCCTGCACCGTCAGGGCTTTTTTCTGTTCCGCGACTTGCCACTGGGCACCACGATCCGCTTCCGCGGCGAGATGGTGGTTGTGAGGTTTCCATGAGCAATTCACTTCCTGCCGTAGGATCCACTGTCCGCATCGTGAAGATTGGCTTACCGATATGGCCCGATGCCGAGCAGTTCATCGGCGCCGACTGCACGCTCTGCGCGGTCTTCATGACCGGTGACACACGTATGGTCGCCGTTGAACACCAGGCCTATGGCATTTGCTGTTGTTTTCAGGCTGCCATGGTCCGCACGCCAGAGCAGGCCGAGGCTGAACGCCTTGAAGCCGAGATGCAGGCCATGATCGACGTAGTGCTTGTCACCCCGATGATTACCCCAACCCAAGCCCGGTATGTGGTTGATCGCTTGCAGAAAGCCGGCTACGGCAAGTTGCCAATGCCATGACCCAAGCCCAACGCCGGCGGCGCCACCTGATCTGGCGCGGCGCCCTCAATTCACTCCTTGGCTGGACCGGTTGGCTTGTGCTGATCGGGCTGGCTGATGCCATCACCCGATAGGAACCCGCCATGAGCGATCTCGCCATCAAGCCAACGTTCAGCCTTGCGCCGCAAAACATCGAAGAGGCGCTGAAATTCTCCGACTACCTGTCCAAGTCGACCATCGTGCCGAAGGACTTCGCCAACAACCCCGGCAACATCCTGGTTGCCATTCAGTGGGGCATGGAGCTGGGCCTGCAGCCCATGCAAGCCATGCAGAACATCGCGGTTATCAATGGGCGCCCAGCGCTCTGGGGTGACGCGGTAATCGCCCTGGTCCGGTCCTCGCCGCTCTGTGAGTACATCTACGAGACGGACGATGGCGAAACGGCCACCTGCCGCGTCAAGCGTCGCGGCGAAGAAGAGCAGTTCCGCACCTTCAGCCAGACCGAAGCCAAGGCGGCCGGCCTGGCCAGCAAGCAAGGCCCCTGGACGCAGTATCCCAAGCGCATGCGCCAGCTGCGCGCCCGGGCCTTCGCGCTGCGCGACGTGTTTCCCGACGTGCTGCGCGGCATGCCGATGGCCGAAGAACTGCAGGACATGCCGACTGAGCGCGAGCTGAACCAGGCGCACGTGCGCAAGGCCGACGAGCCGAAGCAGCTGCCGGCCTACCCGGACAGCAAGCTCGACGAAAGCAGTGAGCAGTGGCGCGGTTTGATCGCTGCCGGCCGCACAAGCCCTGATCACCTGATCAAGACCATCAGCAGCAAATACGTCATCACCGAAGCGCAGATCGAGCGTATTCACGCCTTGGCTGCCATTGAGGGAGAAGCCACCGATGCAAGTGCATAACGTCCAACAAGGCACGCCAGAGTGGCACGCCCTTCGCTCCAGCTACTTCACCGCTTCGGAGGCGCCCGCAATGATGGGCGCCTCGAAGTATCAGACCCGCAACGACCTGCTGGCGTTGAAGAAGACCGGCATCGTGCCGGAGGTGACTCCCCAGCAGCAGGCCATCTTCGACCGTGGCCACGTCACCGAAGAGCTTGCCCGCCCCCTGGTCGAGGAAATGCTGGGCGAAGAGCTGTACCCCATCGTCGGCACCAGCGGGAACCTGCTGGCCTCGATGGACGGGGCAACGATGCTCGGCGACACCCTCTTCGAGCACAAGCTGTGGAACGCCACCCTTGCTGCCGCAGTGATCGCTGGCGAGCTGGAGCCGCATTACTACTGGCAGCTGGAACAGCAGTTGCTGGTCAGTGGCGCTGAGCGCGTCATCTTTGTCTGCTCGGACGGCACCCGCGACAACTTCGTGCACATGGAATACCGTCCGGTGGCCGGGCGCCGCGAGCAACTGGTTGCTGGCTGGGCCCAGTTCGAGGAAGACCTGGGCGCCTTCGAGGTCAAGGAATCCAAGGTCGAGGTAATCGGCGCTGCGCCTGACCAACTGCCAGCCCTGCGCATCGAGGTGACCGGCATGGTCACCGCCAGCAATCTGGACGCCTTCAAGGCGCATGCGCTGGAGGTGTTCAGCAACATCAACACCGAGCTCAAGACCGACCAGGACTTCGCGGACGCCGAGAAAACCGTGAAGTGGTGCGGCGATGTCGAAGACCGCCTCAAGGCAGCCAAAGAGCACGCTCTCAGCCAGACCGAGAGCATCGACGCCCTGTTCAAGGCCATCGACGACATCGCCGCCGAGGCCCGCCGCAAGCGCCTGGAACTCGACAAGCTGGTCAAGTCCCGCAAGGACAGCATCCGCACCGAGATCGTCATGGACGCGGCCAAGGCCCTGCAGGCGCACATCGACCAGATCGACGCCACCTTGGGCGGCAAGATCCGCATGCCGAAGGTGCACGCGAACTTCGCCGAGGCCATCAAGGGCAAGCGCACCATCGACAGCCTGAACGAGTCGGCCGACGCCGAGCTGGCCCGGGCGAAGATCGAAGCCAGCCGCATCGGCGACCTGATCCGCCTCAACCTGGCGAGCCTCAACGAACTGGCGGCCAACCACAAGTTCCTGTTCCACGACGCGCAGGACCTGGTGCAGAAGGACAACGATGCGCTGGTGGCACTGGTCAAGGTCCGCATCAACGACCACGAGCAGGCCGAGCAGCAGAAGCGCGATGCCGAGCAGGCGTGCCAGCAAGCTCAACAGCAGGAACAGGTTCAGCAGGCGCTGCCGCGGGACGATGAGAAGCCTTTGCAGCAGGTCGCCCAAGCTGACCCAGCACCAGCAGTCACGCCGATCACTACCGCACCGGCAGCGGCCCAGCCGGCAGCCGACGCTGGCCAGCGCATCAAGCTGGGCGACATCAGCGCCCGCCTGGGCTTCACCCTCACCGCCGACTTCCTGGCTTCGCTGGGCTTCGAGGCGGTTGCGCAGGAACGCTCGGCCAAGCTGTACCGCGCCAGCGACTTCGAATCCATTTGCACCGCACTTATCCACCACATCCAGGGCGTTCGCCTCTCGAAGGCAGCTGCGTAATGGCCGCCCAGACCGTGGAGGAACTGTACGACCGGGTCGAGGAATTCACCTCGCTGCTCGCCGCCGCGGATCTCCACGCGTCGGGCGCCTGGGAACAAGAGTTCGTCGAAAACCTGCGGGCCAGCTTCAAGCGCTATGGCCCCCGCACTCACCTGACCTTTTCCCAGCAGAAGAAGCTGGAAGAGATCGCCAAGTACTGAGGAACACCAATGAAAGCTGAACACAAAGAGTTCATCGACCGCGCCTACCTGCACGGCGTTTCGCCGATGGTCCTGGCGCACGAGCTGATGGTGCACGACCTGGTCGAAGCGGCGCTGTTCGAACTGCGCAATATCAAGATGCCGTTCACCCGCCTGGGTGAAGACGACCAGCAGGAAGTGATCGACCGCATCACCGAGAAGGCCAGCGACGTTGTGCGCTCAGCCGTGAGCATCATTGCCGCTCGAGGCGCCACTACCATCGAACTGACCATGAAAGAGGTCAAGTTTGATGCCAAGAAGCTGACTGCTACCGGGATCATCGACGCCAAGGCGCCAAACCGGAAAGAGCTGATCGACAGCGCCGGCCATCTCTGCCTGCTGGTGATGGCGCCGGATGACTACCACGAGGGCACTGACTTCGTGAAGCCGGAGCGCGACCAGCATGAGCTGCCGCTAAGCGCATCGGAGATTATCGCCGGTGCTGGTCTGGACAGGCAGCAAGAGGAAGAAGAGCAGCCAGACGGACCTGACCCGCTCTATCAGGAAGCAATCATCTTCGTGCGAGAAACCCGTCGCGCTACGACCTCGGCGATCCAGCGCCACTTGAAGATCGGTTACAACCGGGCGACCCGGATGATCGAAAAGATGGAGGCCGAAGGCGTGGTTACCCCCATTGATTCCAACGGTGGCCGCGAGGTGATCACCAAGGCCGAGCAGCACCCGGTCGACAAGATCCTCGACGAGGGCAGCGCCGGTAGCACCGCTCTGGGCAAGGAGTTCGGCGACTTCGACTACGACGACGCCAAGCAGCTGATCGTGCTCAAGGCCAACGGCAAGGCGTTCAAGGCCCACTGGGTGCAGAGCCGCCTGGCGGTGAGCAGCGATCAGGCAACCACCCTGCTGCTGCGCCTGCTCGATGACCAGGTCATTGCCGTGGAAACCGAAGGCGAATCGGCCCTCGACCATAGCTACAAGGTCACCGCCACCCTGGAAGAAGTAGTCGTCTAACCCACCACAGCAACAGCCACAGGGCGCCTTCGGGCGCCCTTTTTCATGCCTGCGCCGGCCCAGCTGGCGCCACCTCTTCAAGGACGGCAGCATGCTGATCAAGAAAAAACTGACACACTTCCACTTCTGCTGCGGCCTGGGCGGCGGCGCTAAGGGTTTCAACAAGGCCAAGCCAATCGTCGGCAACATGCAGGCCGAGTGGGAATGCATTGGCGGCGTGGACGTTGACCCGGCTGGCCTGGCCGACTTCGAGCGGTTGAGCGGCGTCAAAGGCACGCTGATCGATCTGTTCACCCGCGACCAATACATCCGCTTCCACGGCAAAGAGCCGCCACCAGGCTGGCGTGAAGCAACTCCGGAGGATATCCGGCGCGCCGCCGGCGGCCGCCGTCCTCATGCAGTGTTCATCAGCTCCCCATGCAAGGGTGCCAGCGGGCTGCTGTCCGAAAGCATGAGCATGACTCCGAAGTACCAGGCCTTGAACGAGTTGACGCTGCGCTGCATCTGGCTGTTCGGCGAGGCCTGGAAGGATGATCCGGTACCGCTGCTGGTGTTCGAGAACGTCCCCCGCCTGGCCAGCCGCGGCCGGCACTTGCTGGACCAGATCGGCGCACTGCTCAGCCACTTCGGCTACGCGGTCGCCGAAACCACCCACGACTGCGGCGTCATTGGCGGCCTGGCCCAGAGCCGCAAGCGCTTCCTCCTGGTTGCCCGCCACGTCGAGAAGGTGCCGCCGTTCCTGTACGAGCCTGAGAAGAAGAGCCTGCGTGCTGTTGGCGACATCCTCGGCCGCATGCCACTGGCCGGCGATATCGAACTGGCCGGCCCAATGCACAGGGTGCCAGCCCTGCAGTGGAAGACCTGGGTTCGCCTGGCCCTGGTCGAGGCCGGCAAGGACTGGCGCAGCTTGAACGACCTGGCGATCGAGGACGGATACCTGCGCGATCTGATCATTGTCCCGCAGTTCCGCGATGGCTTCCTTGGTGTGCATGACTGGCAAGAGGCAGCCGGCACCGTGGCGGCACGCAGCGGACCAACCAACGGCAAGTTCTCGGTGGCTGATCCCCGCGCCAAGGCTGGTGCCCTGCAGTACCAGCAATACGGTGTTCGGCGTTGGCAGGACACCAGCGGCGCGGTGATCGGCGTCAAGAGCCCAGGACAAGGCACATTCAGCGTTGCGGACCCGCGTCCGAGCGGCGTTCGGCACAACAACGTGTACCGCATCGTGAAGATGGACACCCACGCGGGCGTGGTAACGGGCGGGCAGTCCCCGAGCGCCGGCGGCCAGTGTATTGCAGACCCGCGCCGGGCGGGCCAGGGCTTCGGCAAATACCTAGTCACCCCCTACACCAGCTCGGCCGGCACCGTCATTGCAGGCAGCACTACTGGCCAAGGCGCCTTCGCTGTTCAGGACCCGCGCCCAGGCATGCGACGCAGCAAGGGCGATGCCTACCTTACCGGCGGACATTAAGGCGTGGTGCCATGGAATGGCCAGGCCGGCGCCGTTTCCGCCAGCGCCATGCACGACAACGGGCGTTGGAGCATCGCCGACCCTCGCCTGCCCGAGGCCAATGACCGGCTTACCTGCGTAATCGAATCGCTCGACGGCACCTGGCACCGCCCCTTCACCACCCTGGAGCTGGCCGCCCTGCAAAGCCTGGTCGAGCCCGAGGAACAGCTGGAGCTCGACGGCCTGAGCGATCAGGCCTGGCGCGAACGCATCGGCAACGCGGTGCCGCCGGCAGCCGCGGAAGCCATCGCCCACGTGATGGGCACCACCTTGCTCCTGGCCGCCCAGGGCGAAACCTTCATGCTCAGCAGCATGCCGATCTGGGTTCGCCCGGTTGCGGTGGGGTTGAGCGTTTCCCAGGTCAGCAACGCCTGACGATGCCGCGCCGGGCAGCCGGCGCTTTCCGGAGCCAACCATGAAGACCAAACCACCATTGGCCGAGCGCGCAGTTGCCGCGCTTGCCCGCTACGAGCGCGCAGCCGGCGAACTGGGCGCTATCAAGAAAGGGATCGTCGCTCACCTGGAGAAGTGCCCGATCACCATTGAGGCCTATCAAGGAAGCAGCATCCATGGCGAGTACCGGCATCAAAGCCAAGAGGACCACGACCGGCTGTGGGATGGGTCTCGTGTTCGCCATCACCTGCACCAGGTTCTGAAGATGAAAACCACTGACGGCGGCGACTGGGACAGGGAGCGCGGCTTGCATGACTACGAGATCAAAGACGAGTTGCGCGGCCTCAGCTTCGAAGATGGAGATCCGTACAAGTGCGAGCACTGCCTTGCCGCCTGGATGCTGATCGAGCGCCGGAAGCTGGTGCGCCAGGAGTTGGGACACGCCAAGCGCTTGGTCCGGGCCCTAGGCAAGATTGCCATTCAGGCAGAGCCTGCTGAGCCAGAGCGGTCCTGTGCTGCCAGGGAATGCCAGCAGCCCCGCACCGACGGGACGATGTTCTGCGGCGAGCACCGGTCGGTGAAAGACCGCAGGCCCCAGCGCGCCATCACCAACGAGCAGCTGGCTCACATGATGCAGCGGGACGGGTATCAGCAATGACCGCCCTCCGCCGCAAGACCGTTATCCGCGGCTGCCCCATGCAGCCGCTAGACCTGCCGGCCCGCTGCGACATCTGCGGCAAGGGCCGAGCCCACGGCAACCACACCAAATGCAGCGCCGAACGCCAGAGGCGGGCTCAGGAGAAGCAATCGTGAAAACTGACGGACTTATCAAGAGCATTGATGCGCTGCTATCGCTTGATGCGCGCGGTGCGCTGGTTCCACACGGCATAGGCGACTTGGCACGCGAACTGCTGGAGAAATGCGCCGAGGCGTTGACCCAGCCAGCCGAGCAGAAACAGGGCGAGCTTGAGCGGCTACGCGAACATGTCGGAGCCTATGAGGCGTCACGCGCTCGATTGCATGAATGGCTTCGGAAAGAGCAGCTGAAGAACATTGCGCTGCGCTCCCAGCTGGCCGAGCAGGTGTCCCTGTTGCGCGATATGCATGACAGTCCGTATCACTACATCAGAGACTTCAAGCCACGTATCGACGCCGCTCTATCCGCCAGCGCAGAGCCGGTAACACCTCAGAGTGAGCCAGAGAAGCCCAGCCGTTGCACCAGCTGCGACAACTGCCAAGGCTTCAACACCGGGCACGACAGCAGCCAGCAGTTGCCCTACAGCATCCGCTGTGACAACTGCCACAAAGAAGCCCGAGCGGTTGATCACTCCGGCCTGACCAGAGCCTGGAACGCGCTAAATCAGAGCGAATGACCGCAGGAGTACAAATGTACTCCACCCAGCTGTAACCCCTCTCCCCTCTATTCACTGCCGCGATATGGCGGCCAAGGCGAAGCTATGTCTCAAGCAAAGGAACGCCCGATCTTGTTCAGCGGGCCGATGGTCCGCGCCATTCTGGAAGGCCGGAAGACGGTCACCCGCCGAGCGGTAAAGATTCAGCCCCGGTCGAAGGGCGATATCGGCAGATACGGCCTTGGCCAGCCATTCATACGCCACCCAGACCCGACTAAGCGCAACCCTGAATGTCCGTACGGTCGGCCAGGTCACCGCCTGTGGGTGCGCGAGAGCTGGGTGGCAGATGCCCAACTCGACTCGATCGCGCCGCGTGACCTGAGCCAGGGCGAGCCAATCCTGTACCCAGCAGATGGAAGCGTCCGTCAGACAGGATGTGCAATGGTCTCGCAGGGCCGAGGGCGCCCATCGATCCACATGCCCCGCTGGGCCAGCCGCATCCTGCTGGAGATCACCGACGTGAGCGTCGAGCGCCTGCAGGACATCAGCGTGCAGCAGGTCCGCGAGGAAGGCTGCGAGGTCCGCGAGTTCTGGCTATTCGGTGCAGACGCCGAGAAACGTCAGCAGATAGCCGCATCCGTGTTTGGCGGCTTGTGGAAGGACATCAACGGCCAGGAAAGCTGGGACGCCAACCCATGGGTCTGGGTTGTCGAGTTCAAGAGGGTCCAGCCATGACCCGCCTCGCCCTCTGCCTCCTGCTGATGGCCACCCTGGCCGGCTGCGACTTCGAAGTCTGCATCGATGCCTCCGGCAAGAACTGCAGCCAGGCCCGCGCCAGCACCTGCGAGTTCAGCGCTGAAACACGGCGCCAGCTCTCCCCGCACGAAACACAACCCGAACCTACACCCGCACTGGCGCCTGGGCGCTGGATTGATGAGAGGTATCAGCTGTGAGCGAATGGATCAAATGCAGCGACAAGCTGCCGGAAACCGCAGTCAACTCCGACACCACCTTCATCGTCGCTGTCTACCGCAGTCGAACGGACAAGACCTACGTGTTCGCAGCGGAATGGCTGAACGAGAAGCTACTCAATACCGATGATGACGAGCAGCCTGAAGAAGGCACGCCCTTTACTGGTTGGTATTCGCTCGAGCCGCACGACGACTTCGACGAATACTGGATGCCGCTTATTGATGCTGGATCAGGGGATGAGGTGACCCACTGGCAACCCATGCCTGCCCCGCCGAGCACCCAACCATGAACGACCTGATGGAAGTGAAGACGGCAGACCTGGCCGGCGAGGCGCTTGGGTGGGCGGTCGGCAAGGCGGAGGGCCTGGACGTGTTCCTGGCCCCTCCGCAGTACGGCAACCCCTGGCGGGTGTTCGCCCGGTACCAGGCCAGCGCCACCGAGCACACCAAGCGCTACAACCCTTGGGAAGACTGGGCGCTGGGCGGGCCGCTGGCTGTGAAGTATCAGGTGTCGATAATCCCGGAGGCGCATGAAGGACCCGAGGGAACCGAGATGTCGCAGCGCTGGCGGGCCAGCGTTTATTACAGGGCCGGCGAGCACTACGGCACGGAATATTGCGACGCCGCCCTCATTGCCACGTGCCAAGCAGTTGTTGCCACCGAGTTCGGCGATACCGTCCAGGTGCCGAAGGAGCTGCTGACATGATCGCCATCGCCTTCGTCGCCTTCCACCTTTGCAGGTGGCCACGATGACCTGCATCCGTATCGAGCACGGCTTTGTCTGCCGGTCACCGTTCTACCGCCTGCCACTGGCCGACGGAACCCGGGTGTTCATGAGCTGGCATAACTACCTCGGACCGACGTTCTTCCGCGATCGCCATGAGCAGCGCGAGATCGAGGACTGGTATGACAACCCGCTGATCTGCGACGCGCTCGACTGGTTCTGCAAGCGCGGCAATCGCGCCTAACCCCTCCCCCTACAACTCAAGCCCGCCGACATGCGCGGGCGAGGATTACCTATGTCCGCAATCAACCGATTCCACGAAGTTGCCAACGATGCGCTGGTGATGATCAGCGACAACCTGGTGCCAGAAGCCAAGCTGACCCTGGCGATCTACATACCAGGAAAGCCAGAACAAGACATCGTCTTGATGGGTCCTGGCTCGAACCCTGACGAGGTCGTGAACACCTTGCGCCGGCGCAGCGGCCTCAGCCTCGACGGCGATAACGCCTATAAGCGCGGGATTTGCGATGTGGCCGTGGGCTCCATGGCGGCCGGAAAGCAGAACAACAACCCTCCGCCAGCCGGCCACTGGGGGCAACGCTTCTGGGAAATCGGCCGGGCCGAAGGCGAGGCCCAGGAAAAACTGTTGGCAGCCCTTGAACATCTGGTCGCCGTGACAACCCCTGACGCCAATGACCAGATCGGCGCCAAGGAAGAGCACCTGGCCTCCCTCGAAAATGCACGCACGCTGATCCGCATGCACCGATCCTGACCATCAACTTGCCGCCGCCGGCGGCGCGGAGACACTTATGAATACCGCATTCCTGCTGATGGCCCAGTACAACGGCCGGGCCATCATCCCCATCGACCTGGTCTGCAAGGACTTCTTCGATATCACCCCAACCAAGCTCAAGGCCAAGGTGGCCCGCGGCGAAATCAATCTCCCGCTGGTCTGGATGGAGTCGAGCCAGAAAGGCGCACGCGGTGTGCACCTGAACGACCTGGCCGCTTACATCGATGACCAGCACGCCAAGGCCAAGGCCGAGCAGGACAAACTCATGGGGCGAGGCCAGCGGCGAGCCTCTTGACCTTCCTTGGGGCCTCGATAACGGGGCCCGTTACCACCTCTTCCAGCATCTCCCACCCTTCATAGGGGTCTCCCTTCCCCCGCAGGTGCGTATAGCGCCGCATCGAGTTCCAATCCCGGTGGCCCGACACGCTGGCCACGCGCGGAATATCCCACCCCTTTTCGAACAAGCGGCTTACGCCATCGTGGCGCAGGTCATGGAAGTGCAAGTCTTTGATCTGCAGGAAATGACAGGCCCTAGTAAACGATGCCGATATCGACCGGTGGTTGTACGGGAACACCTCGTCAGCCACCTTGGGCATGGACTGCAGAATGCGCCAGGCTTCGTCTGGCATGTGGCACCACACGTCGTTGCCGTACTTCTGACCCGGGTTTTTCATGTCTGTGATCAGCGCCGACTGCTCCTGGTCATTGAGCGCATCCCAGCGTATCCGCGTGATTTCCTCCTGGCGCCGGGTCGAGAACAGTGCGAACACCACCACGCGCACCATGTCGATCTCTTGCCGCCTGGCATCGCGCACCTTCTGGAAGTACTTGATGATGCGCTCCAGCTCGTCCCGCGTCGGCCGGCGGTTGCGCTCGACGCTCTTGGTCACGGCGCCCATCTTCTTTAATACGCGCCGGGCATCTGGCATGGCCAGCGGATCGACCTCATAGCCCCAAGCCGGCCTGGCCACCGACAGGACAGCGCCAAGGTGCGCCAGGTCGTTGCCGACCGTCTGCGGCTGGATACCGTCCTTCTCGATCCGGTCCATGGCGTAGTCCACCAGCTTCTGGCTGGTCAGGTCCTTGTCTGCCACTTCACCAAGCCAAGTTTCGCCAATCGCCTTGAGGGTTGCGCGCTTGGTCTTGCCCAGCGGCCGCAGCTTCTCGTACTCGACCAGGTACTGGTCGATCATCTGCTTGACGGTCACGCCCTTGCGGTTCGCCTTCTCAATGGCCCCAGGCTCGTACAGTTCGGCCTCGCGCTTCCTGATCCAGGCCTGCGCCGTCGCCTTCCGGTCGAACGTCTGGCTTTCCTGATAAACTGCCTTCCCTTCCTTCATGATTCGGATCTGGGCCGTAAAGCCCGAAGACCCGTCCTTGCGCTTGCGCTGCGTGATGGTTCCCATTATTTGCTACACGGCTGTTTGCGGTTGCTACATTGTAGCAAGCGCAGTAGCAAAACCAGCAAGAACCAGAATAAAGCGGCAACAAACAGAGATAGAGAAATGCAGCAGATACAAGCAGGAAACCCCGGAACCTCAAGCGATACAGTAGTTAGGAGGTTTTCTGTTGCGCCGATGATGGACTGGACTGACCGCCACTGCCGGTTCTTCCTGCGCCTGCTCTCCAAGCACACTCTGCTCTACACCGAAATGGTCACCACCGGTGCCCTCCTGCACAACGACTCCCACCGTTTCCTGCGCCACGACGCCTCCGAGCACCCGCTGGCCCTGCAGTTGGGCGGCAGCGTGCCGGCCGAGCTGGCCGCTTGTGCCAAGTTGGCCGAGGAAGCTGGTTACGACGAGGTCAACCTCAACGTCGGCTGCCCGAGCGACCGGGTGCAGAACAACATGATCGGCGCCTGCCTGATGGCCCACCCGGCGCTGGTCGCCGATTGCGTGAAGGCCATGCAGGACGCGGTATCCACGCCCGTGACGGTGAAGCACCGCATTGGCATCAATGGCCGCGACAGCTATGCCGAGCTGCGCGATTTCGTTGGCCAGGTGCGAGAGGCCGGTTGCCGCAGTTTTACCGTGCATGCGCGGATCGCGATTCTCGAAGGGCTGTCGCCGAAGGAAAACCGCGAGATCCCGCCGCTGTGCTACGACGTGGCCGCGCAGCTCAAGGCTGACTTCCCGGACCTGGAGATCGTGCTCAATGGCGGGATCAAGACCCTGGCGCAATGCCAGGCGCATCTTCAGACCTTCGATGGCGTGATGCTGGGACGCGAGGCGTACCACAACCCTTACCTGCTGGCCGAGGTGGATCAGCAGCTGTTTGCCAGCGAAGCGCCGGTGGTGAGCCGCAGCGAGGCACTGGCGCAACTGCGGCCTTATATCGTGGCGCATATGGAGAGTGGCGGCGCTATGCATCACATCACCCGGCATATCCTGGGGCTTGGCCAGGGGTTCCCGGGTGCGCGGCGGTTCCGGCAGCTGTTGTCGGCGGATATTCACAAGGCGGCGGAGCCGCTGAAGGTGTTTGATCAGGCGGCGGAGTTGATGCAGGGGCGGTGAGGCTGGGGCTGACAGGCGCTGCAACACTCAAGGCGAACACCCAGGGAACCTCACGCCACCTCCTGACTCGAATCATCACCGTCGGCACTTCTGCCCCGCCCCACTGGCCTCTTGAGCGCCCGTCGGGCCTCGGGTAATGTCGAGTAAATGCACAGGACAGAGCACGCCCATGACCTCCAAGCTGGAACAACTCAAGCAGTTCACCACCGTGGTTGCCGACACCGGGGACCTGGATGCCATCACCCGCCTCAAGCCGGTCGATGCCACCACCAACCCTTCCCTGCTGCTCAAGGCCGCGGCCATCCCGGGCTACGCCGAGCTGCTCAAGCAAGTGAAGGCCGATGCCAAGGGCGATGTCGACCTGGCCTGCGACAAGTTCGCCGTGGCCGTGGGCGCGGGCATTCTCAAAGTCATTCCAGGGCGCATCTCCACCGAGGTGGATGCGCGCCTGTCGTTCGATGAGCCGGCGCTGCTGAACAAGGCACGCCAGCTGATCGGCCTGTACGAAACCGCAGGGGTGTCGAAAAACCGCGTGCTGATCAAGCTGGCCTCCACCTGGGAAGGCATCCGCGCTGCCGAGAAGCTGGAAAAGGAAGGCATCCAGACCAACCTGACCCTGCTGTTCTCCTTCGCCCAGGCCCAGGCCTGCGCCGACGCCGGGGTGTTTCTGATTTCGCCATTCGTGGGCCGCATCTACGACTGGTACAAGAAGAATACCGGCCAGGAATACGTCGGCGCCGAAGACCCGGGCGTGCAGTCGGTCACGCGCATCTACAACTACTACAAGGCCAATGGCTACGACACCGTGGTCATGGGCGCCAGCTTCCGCAACCTCGGCCAGATCGAACAGCTGGCCGGGTGTGATCGCCTGACCATCAGCCCGGACCTGCTGGACAAGCTGAGCAGCGACCAAGGCGAACTGCCGCGGGTTCTCAAGCCGGGCAATGCCGGTGAAGCCAGACAGGTGCTGAACGAAAGCCAGTTCCGCTGGGCGATGAACGAAGATGCCATGGGCACCGAGAAGCTGGCTGAAGGTATTCGCCAGTTCGCCCGGGATCAGGAAAAACTCGAGAAGTTGATGGCTGAAAAAGCCTGATACATCTAAGGTTTGCCAGGCGGGCGGGAAATGTTCAGCATTTTCCGCCCGTTTCGTTTCAGCGGGCTGTGAACGCGTTCCGAACCCAAAGGCAAAATGACCTCATCCCCCTTGCCCCTCGTACTCTCCGGCCCGGTACTGCGCCGCCTTGAACCGCAAAGGCTGGCCATCTGGCTGGTCGGCAGCCAACCCCTGCAACCTGAATTCATCTTCGACGGCACCGCCCAGGTCGATTGCCAGGTCATTGCCGTCGGCCAGCACGCCTTCGTTCACCTGTTGGACGTCCACTTCGCCGAGCCCCTGCCGCGCAACGTCGCCATCGCCTATGACCTGCTGATCGACGGCCAGGGCGTTGCCGGCTGGGCCCCGCACCTGCTCTACCCCGGCAGCCAACGCCCCAGCCTGGTGCTGCGTGACCGCCTCGATCAGCTGCTGCACGGGTCCTGTCGCAAACCGCATTACCCTGCCGCCGACGGCCTGCTCTGCGCCGACCGCCTGCTGCAGGCCTGCCAACGCCCCGAGGACCGCCCCGCCGTGCTCTTGATGAGCGGTGATCAGGTGTATGCCGACGACGTCGCCGGCCCGATGCTGCGGGCCATTCACTCGCTGATCGAACGCCTGGGGTTGTTCGACGAAGCGCTGGATGGCGCAGTCGTGACCGACAGCCAGGCGCTCTACCGGCATGCTGCCAGTTACTACCATCGTGCCGACCTGCTGCCGGCCCAGGCCCGCAACGAAACCCTGCGCGAACGCTTCTTCGGCGGCAAGCGCAAACCGATATTCTCTTCCAGCAATGCCGACAACCACCTGGTGACCTTAGCCGAGGTCATGGCCATGTACTTGCTGGTATGGGCGCCCGCGCCCTGGCACCTGGTGGACCTGGGCATGCCTGCCGGCCTGAGCCAGCAAGACCAGGCGCGCTACCATACGGAACTGCCGCTGATCGAAGCTTTCGCCGCCAATCTGGGTGACGTGGCACGGGTGATGGCGCACCTGCCCTGCCTGATGATCTTCGATGATCACGACATCACCGACGACTGGAACCTCTCCGCGCAATGGGAAGAAACCGCCTATGGCCACCCCTTCTCGCGACGAATCATCGGCAACGCGTTATTGGGCTATCTGCTGTGCCAGGCCTGGGGTAACGACCCGGATGGCTGCAACACGCTGATCGGGCGGTGCCAGGCGCTGAGCCAGCAGCAGGACGAGCTGATCAGTGAGCTCCTGCGCTTCCAGGGCTGGCAATACAGCCTGCCCAGCGAGCCGCCGCTGCTGGTGCTGGACACCCGCACCCGCCGTTGGCGCAGCGAGAGCGACCTGGGCAAGCCGTCCGGCCTGCTCGACTGGGAAGCGCTGTGCGAGCTGCAGCAGGCGCTGCTGGACCATCCTTCGGCAATCATCGTGTCACCGGCTCCGGTCTTTGGCGTCAAGCTGATCGAGACCGTGCAGAAGGTGTTCAGCTGGCTGGGCTACCCGTTGCTGGTGGATGCCGAGAACTGGATGGCCCACCGCGGCGCAGCGCAGGTGATCCTCAACATCTTCCGCCATTCGCGCACGCCGGGGCACTACGTGATCCTCTCGGGCGATGTGCATTATTCATTCGTCTATGAGGTGCTGATCCGCCATCGCCAACGCAGCCCGCATCTCTGGCAGGTGACCAGCAGCGGGATCAAGAACGAGTTCCCGCGGCGCTTGCTGAACGTGCTCGACAGGCTCAACCGCTGGTTGTACTCGCCACGTTCACCATTGAACTGGTTTACCAAGCGCCGGCAGATGGAGGTTGCGCCACGCCCACCCAGCCGCAGCAAGGCCGGGGAGCGGTTGTGGAATGGAGCGGGGTTGGGGCAGGTGTTCTTCGATGAGCAGGGGCGACCGGCGCGGGTGCTGCAACTGAGCGCGGATGGCAGTGAGGCGACCGAGTTCGCGCAGCGAGAGTGACTTGCCTGGTGAGGTTGTGGTGGCCTTGCTGGCCTCTTCGCGGCTAAAGCCGCTCGTACAGGGATCTCACCTGCCTTGAGGTCTGTGGAGTAACTGTGGAAGCGGCTTTAGCCGCGAAGGGGCCAGCGCAGGCTGCAGATCAGGTGCGCTCCAGCGCATTCACCAGGTCATGGAACGCTTCGCGGTTGGAGTCATTGAGCCCCATGAGAATCTTGTGCGCCTCCAGCACCTTGGAGCGTACTACATCTTCGTTCTGATCCTGCGACGGCAGGTCGGTCAGGCACTCAGGGCGCGGCACCGGGCGGTCGACGATGTTGAACACCTGGTCGAAGCCCATCGATTGCAGCAGCCGCGAAATATCCGGGTTGGTAGTAACCACGGTCGGCAACAGGCCCACCTTCTGCCGCGACAGGATCGACAGCTTGGCCAGCAGGCCCAGGGTGGTGCTGTCGATGCTTTCGGTTTCGGTCAGGTCGATGACGATGGTCGAGAAGTTCAGTGCGGTGAAAATCTTCTCGATCGTCGCATCCAGCGCCGAACACAGGGTCAGGCGCACTTCACCGACGAATTTCAGCACAAAGGTACCGCTCTGCTCGGCGAACTGGATTCTACCGGTACTCATTGAAGGTTCCTGCTCAACACCAATAGGGCGATATCATCCGGCATCTCCCCAAGCGTAGCCAATCCGAATCGTTGGCGCAGCCCATCCAGGCTACCCCCCGCCGCCTTGACGATATCCGGCAAGGCAGCTTCTTTATCTTTGAGCGTATGCCCCGGCAAAAGGTCCAGAATGCCGTCGGACATCAGGCTCAGGCTGAACTGCGGCGGCAGCTCGATCACCAAGTCCTGGTAGCTCGCTTCGTCGAACAACCCTACCGGCAGGCCTCGGCCTTCCAGGTAGCGGGCTCCGCCGGGGGTAAACAGCACCGGCAGCGGCAGGTGGCCGCCCACGGCATAGGTCAGCAGGCCGGTTTCTTCGTCGATCACGCCACCGACCATGGTCACGTGCTTGCCCAGCTTGCAGTTGATCAAACCACGGTTGATGTGGCTGAGCACTTCCGAAGGCTTGAACTCGCGTAGCTTGCTGTTGCGCTTGAATTCGAACAACAGCCGTGTGGTCATGAACTTCAGCAGCACCGTGACGAACGCCGACGACGCGCCGTGCCCGGAGACATCGGCCAGGTAGAAGGCAATGCGCCGCTCATCCACGCGGAAGTAGTCGACGAAATCGCCCGACAGGTACAGCGATGGAATGATCTGGTGCTCGAAAGAGAACTCGCCGAGCTTCCAGGGGCTTTCTGGCAGCATGTTCATCTGCACTTGGCGACCAGCGGTCTGGTCCTCCTGCAACAGGTGCAGGCTGGCCTCCAGTTCGCGGTTGGCCGCTTCCAGCTTGTCGCGGTAGCGCTGGTTTTCCAGCACCAGGCGCGAACGGTCAAGCGCCCGGCGTACCGAGTGCTCGAGCACGGCCAAGTCTTCCAGCGGCTTGATCAGGTAGTCGGCGGCCCCCAGGCGCAAGGCCTCGACCGCGTCGCTCATCACGCCGGCACCCGAGACCACGATCACCGGCAACTGCGGCGCACGCTCGCTGATCTGGCGGATCAGTTCGAGGCCGCCCATCTGCGGCATGCGCAGATCGCAGATCACGAGGTCGGGCTGGTGTTCTTCAAAGACCTGAAGCCCCTGCTGGCCATTTCCGGCCTGGAGGACGCTGAAGCCACTGTCTTCCAGATAGGCGGCGAGGCTCGCACGGACCACGTCGTCATCATCGATGATCAGCAGCGTTGCACTGATTTTCTGCATGTGGGCGAACGGCGCCGATTTGGGGTGGTGCAGGGGCGTCTGCAAGGCTGACATCCAACTGCTGGAATACTCTGTAGTATCACTCTACTTGAGTTGTAGGCCAAGAACGCGGCCCAGGCAACCAGTCGAGCTACCTCGTAAGGCGCAGACGGTACTCCCATCCGCCAGGCGTTTCAAGCATACGTCGGTCGAGTTCGCTGCTCTTTACAGGGTAAATCACCGAGAGTTATAAAAACGCCAACCAGTACTACCTATTGGGAAGGATGCAGCATGCCTCACACGCCCACCAGCCACAGCGAAAAACGCGATTTCATCCGCATGCGCATCGACACCGAGGTCAGCCTGCTGCATGAGGGGCAGGTCATCGCGGCGATCTGCCTGGACCTTTCCAGCGGCGGCATGCAGGTGCAGGCGCCGCAGCAATTCAAGGTGGGTGACCCCCTGGAGGTGCGCATCGAATCCGATCACCCCGCACTCAAGGGGTTGCATGCCAGCACCGAAGTGGTGTGGATCGCCAATCAACCCGGCGGGCAGCAGAAATTTGGCCTGCGCATCCTGGCCATGCATTGAGCTGAAAATGAAAACGGCGACCCGAAAGTCGCCGTTTTCATGCCTGCCAGGATCAGAAGTCGTCTTCGACTTCGCCATCCTTGACCTTGAACTCGCGGTTCTGCAGGTAGGCATTGCGGATGAAGATGTACTTGTCGCCCTGGATCAGCTTCTCGGCCGACAGCAGGCTGGCGCGCGTGTCGACTACGTTGAGGGCGAAGATCGAATTACGCACCGGCACATCGTTGATGTATCGGTAGGGTTCGGTATAGGAGTCCGGGTACTTGGCCAGGCCGTCACGCACGGTGCTCGGGCCGAGTAGCGGGATCACGACGTATGGACCGCTGGGCACGCCCCAGTGACCGAGGGTCTGGCCGAAGTCTTCGTCGTTGCGCTGCAAGCCCATCTTGCTGCCGACATCGAAGAAGCCACCGATGCCGAACACCGTATTGACGATCAGCCGCGCCGTGTCGACGCCTGCCGCATGGGGCTTGAATTGCAGCACGTCGTTGGCCAGGTTGGTGACATCACCAACGTTGTTGAACATGTTGTGGATGCCATCCTGCAAGAACTGCGGGGTGACCCACTGGTAGCCCTTGGCCAACGGCTTGAGGCCATAGGTATCGATCGCATCGTTGAAACGGAAGATCGGGCGGTTGACCGCTTCCCAGGGATCTTCCTCGGTGGCGGCATGGGTGGCTGCCACGGGCGCCAGCAACAAGCTGGCGCAGACACAGGCCTGGGTGACTCGTTCGATCACACCGGCACCGATCCTACGCATAGATGTTTCTCCATCGAAATTCTCGGTCGCAAACGCCACGTGAGCGCTGCTGTACGGCGGCAGTATAGAGCCTTGTACGCTGATAAACAGCCTTACACATTTTTGCTCAATAATTTGTGAACAACTGTTGCCCGTCACGGCACGGTAACAATCGTCCAATAGCCTGCGGACTATTTCAGGGACGTTACCATGCTCGCTGCACCCGCCATTACCGCTGTGCTGTTCGGCCTGCGCGGTTGCCTGGTCCAGGCCACCGACGGCAACCCCCTGCCCGCCCCTGGCGCCCTCGAAGCCCTGGCCGGCCTGCGCCACGCCCAGGTGCCGTGCATCTGGCTGGACGATCTCGGCAGCCTGCAAAGCAGGCGCCTTGCCAGCGTTCTCCCCGCCTGGCTGCCGGGCCACTCGGTCAATGGTGTGCACTGGCCGGCGCCAAACGCCTGCTGGCAGGCCTTGATGAGCCTGGGCAGCGAACGCCTTGAAGGTTGCGTGCTGGTCAGCGGTGAGCCAAAGCTGCTGCAATCTGGGCTCAACGCCGGCTTGTGGACGGTGGGCCTGGCGGCCTGCAGCCCCTCGTGCGACGCCTCCACCAGGCAATGGCAGGCCATGACCCAGCAAGAGCAGGACCTGGCGCGTGGCAAGGCCACCCTGGGGTTGTTCAGCCTGGGGGTACATTCGGTGATCGACCACCTCGATGAACTGGACGCCTGCCTTGCCGACATCGCCCTGCGTTGCAGCAAGGGCGAAAAACCCTGACACAGCGCCATTGATGTCGATCATGCAAAGCGCCAGCGAGTGGATTACGCTAGGAGACAGGCGAGAACCTTTGCCGCTTCGCTGAGGTCCATGCCTTGCCAAGCCATTGATGGAGAACAGCCAATGCCTGCCCGCGAATTGCAAGAGCGCTTGAACAGCCTGCGCGAGCAACTGGACCGCAACATACCGCTTACGGATGAAGAACTGGCCGCCTTGCACGAAGAGGCCAGGCAGATCGAAGCGCAGTTGAAGCTCGAGGAAGCCACGCCGGACAACAACGTGGTTGACGGGGTGAACCTGGCGATCGAACGTTTCGAGGCCGATCACCCGGACTTGACCGCGACACTGCGCAGCATCGCCAACTCGCTGCACAGTATGGGGATCTGAAACATCTGGGGCCGCTTTGCGGCCCCGATTACATGCAAATTACTGCCGGACCAGCCGCCGGTTCGCCGGGCTGATCGCTCCGGTGCTGCGGTACGGGTTGATATCCAGCCCGCCGCGGCGTACGTACCGCGCATACACCGTCAGGTGCTCAGGCTGCAGCAGGTTCTTCAAGTCCAGGTAAATCCGCTCCACGCACTGCTCATGGAAGTCGGCATGCTGGCGAAAGCTGATCAGGTAGGTCAGCAGGCTGGCATGGTCAAGCGCCCTGCCCTTGTACTCGACCACCACGCTACCCCAGTCCGGCTGGCCGGTCACCGGGCAATTGGATTTGAGCAGGTGGCTGTGCACGGTCTCTTCGACGATGCGCTCCGGGTGGCAGCTCAACAGCTCCGGTTGCGGCTGCTCGTAGTTGTCGATCGCCACATCCAGCGCATCGATGCACTGCCCGGGCAACGCGACCACGCCTTGGGCCTCCACTTCTGCCAAGGTCCGCACTTGCACATCGACGGGTTTGCCAGCGGCCGCCGACAGGTCTTTGACCAGGCACGCCTGGAGCTCGCCGATCGAGGCAAACACGGTCTGATTCAACGAGTTGAGGTAGAGCTTGAACGACTTCGACTCGATGATGTTCGGCGAATCGGCCGGAATGGCGAACTCGCCGATGGCCACCACCGGTTTGCCCGAGGGCAGCAGCCACGACAGCTCGAAGCAGTTCCAGTAGTCCACGCCCTGCCACGGCAAAGTCTGGGCAGTCACACCCAGCTCAGCCCACTTGGCCGTGCGCGGGATCGGGAACAGCAGCGAGGGCGTGTAGGTGGCGATGTATTCGCTGGACTTGCCCAGCGGAGAGTGTTCGGCGGCGGGATGCATGGAAACTGACCTGGAGGTTCGAAATTGCCCCTAGTCTACCGGTTTTGCACCCCGCCTTGGAGTGCCAGTCACTCGATGGTCAGCTTACCGACCATACCGGCCTGGTAATGCCCCGGCACGTTGCAGGCGAATTCGATCGGCGCCGACTTGCGGAACGTCCAGGTCAGCTCGGCGCGCTGGCCAGGCTGCAGCAGCACGGTATTGCCGCCGTCGTGGCCGTGGGCACCGTGGTCCATCGGCTTGGCGGGTGCGTGGCCCATCTGCGAATGGTCCATGCCCTCATGCTGCATGGCAGCGTTGTACATCTTGCCCTGCATGGCGATCATTTCCTTCTGGTGTTCGGCATGCATGGCCTTGTCACCGAGGTTGAACTCATGGGGCAGCTTGCCTTCGTTGATCAGCACGAAGCGCACGGTCTCACCGGCTTTGACGTGCAGGTTCTTGGGCTCGAAGGCGATGTCCTTGAGCACCACTTCGACGGTGCGGGTGGCCTTGGCCGCCGGAGCGGGCTCGCCGAAAGCGAAGGCTTTCGCCTCGCCAGCCAGGGTGGGCAGGCTGGCCAGGGCCAACGCAGCGGCGACGAACAGGTGCTTCATGATGACTCCGAAAGATCACGGCGGGATGAGACCACTCTAGAAGGGCACGGCTGGCGGTTAGCTGACGGGGAGATTACAACTTTGTCAGCTTGGCCGAGGCACAAGTTAGTCACGTATCATTTCTGCCATTACATCCCCCCTGTGGGAGCGGGTTTACCCGCGAATGCTGTAGTGAACGCACCGACGCATTCGCGGGTAAACCCGCTCCCACAAGGAACCGCGTCAACCCTCTGATTGTGGATTGAGCATGAAACTGCTGATCGTCGAAGACCAGGCCCGCACCGGCCAGTACCTGAGCCAGGGCTTGAGCGAAGCCGGGTTTGCCACCGAACTGGCCACCGACGGCGAAACCGGCCAGTACCTGGCCCTGACAGGCGACCACGACCTGCTGATTCTCGACGTGATGCTGCCCGGGCGTGACGGCTGGCAGATTCTGCAAGCGGTGCGCTCTGCCGGGCTGGACACTCCGGTGCTGTTCCTTACCGCCCGCGACGCCGTCGAAGATCGCGTGCACGGCCTTGAATTGGGCGCCGATGACTATCTGGTCAAGCCCTTCGCCTTCTCTGAGCTGCTGGCCCGGGTACGCAGCCTGCTGCGCCGGGGCGCCAGCCCCAGCCAGGACACTACCCTGGGCCTGGCCGACCTGCGCCTGGACCTGATCCGCCGCCGCGCCGAACGGGCGGGCACACGCATCGACCTGACCGCCAAGGAGTTCGCCTTGCTCGAACTGCTGCTGCGCCGCCAGGGTGAGGTGCTGCCCAAATCGCTGATTGCCTCGCAAGTGTGGGACATGAATTTCGACAGCGACACCAACGTGATCGAAGTGGCGGTCCGCCGCCTGCGCCTGAAGATCGACGACCCGCACCCGAACAAGCTGATCCATACCGTGCGCGGCATGGGCTACGTGCTCGAAGAGCGTCACGACTGATGCGCAGGCTTTCCCTCGGCACGCGCCTGGCGCTGCTGTTTGCCGCCTGTACCGCCGCCGTGTCGCTGGGCGCTGGGCTGCTGTTCAACCGCGCCAGCGAGCAGCATTTCATCGAACTGGACCAGCAACTGCTGGAGTCGCGCCTTTCTCTGTTTCGCAGCCAGCTCGCTGGCCTGCAGGGGCCTGGTGAATTGCAAGGCCGCCTGCCTGCCCTGCGCAACGAGCTGAGCCATCAGGCAGACCTGGCGCTGCGCATCGCTGGCCGCGACGGTGCGACCTGGTTCGCCAGCCGTGACAGCCTGCCCAGCACGCCGTCAACGCCGGGGCTTACGACCCTTCACGCCGACGGCATCGATTATCGAAGCCTGTCTGTGCCGCCGGACGCTCAGACGCCTGCGCAACTGACGCTGTTTCTCGACATCACCCATCACCAGCACTTCTTGCAGGGCATGCAGCGCCTGATCTGGCTCACCGTCGGGCTGTCGGCGCTGGCCACCGCCCTGCTCGGTGCCTGGGCCGCACGCAGTGGCTTGCGCCCCTTGCGCCAGATGGGCCGGGTAGCCGCCAGCGTGTCGGCGCGCTCATTGACCACGCGCCTGCCGGTGGCGCAGATGCCCGAGGAGCTCGCGGAACTGGCCACGACCGTCAACGCCATGCTCCAGCGCCTGGACGACGCCTTCCAGCGCCTGTCGGCGTTCTCCGCCGACATCGCCCACGAGTTGCGCACGCCGCTGTCCAACCTGCTGACCCACACCCAGGTCACCCTCACCCGCCCGCGCAGCCTGGAGGAGTACCGCGAGGCACTGCATGGCAACCTCGAGGAACTGCAGTGGATGGCGCAGATGATCAACGACATGCTGTTCCTCGCCAAGGCCGACCACGGCTTGTTGGTGCCTGGGCAAACAGCCCTGGCCCTGCACGATGACGTGGACGCATTGCTGGAGTACTACGCACCGCTGGCCGAGGACAATGACGTGCAGCTGCTGCGCGAAGGCGAGGCGTTACTGCAGGGGGACCGGCCCATGCTGCGCCGGGCGCTGTCGAACCTCCTCGACAATGCCTTGCGCTTCACACCCAGGGGCGGGCAGGTACGGGTAACCTTGGGGCCGGGTTTGCGAATCTGCGTGGCCAATACCGGGGTAGCAATCGAAGCGGCGGCGTTGCCGCGCCTGTTTGATCGGTTTTACCGGGTGGACCCGGCGCGGCGGGAAGGCAGCAGCGAACATGCGGGGTTGGGGTTGGCGATCACCCGTTCGATCGTGCAGGCCCATGGCGGCAGCATTTCGGTGCAGAGCCAGGGGGGCTGGACACGCTTTGTGATCGAATTACCTGAAACCAGGTGAAAGCGGGGCTGCTTTGCAGCCCCGCGGCTCAGGCAGACATCAAACTGCCAGGCCTATCGCCGGCTGTACCTGCGACGCCCGGTAAGCAGGATAGATGGTCGCCAGGAAGCTCATTACCAACCCGGCAGCACAGATCATCAGCACATCCCCGCCCTGCAGCTCGGACGGCAAGCTGCTGACGAAGTAAACATCCGAGGTGAAGATGTGCTGCCCGCTCACCCGCTCCAGCCAGCCGACGATCTGGCTGACATTGAGCGCTGCAAGTACCCCGAACACACCGCCGATCAGGGTGCCGACAATGCCGATCAAGCTGCCCTGGACCATGAACGTGCCCATGATCTGTGCCGGCGTGGCACCCAGGGTGCGCAGAATGGCGATGTCCGGCCCCTTGTCGTTCACCACCATCACCAGGGTGGCGATGATGTTGAATGCGGCCACCGCGATGATCATCAGCAGCAACAGGCCGATCATGGTCTTTTCCATCTTCATCGCGCTGAACAGGCTGCCCTGGGTGTGCGACCAGTCGTCGGCACGGTAGCGATCGCCCAAGCTGGCAGCGATCGCCTTGGACACCTGTGGCGCGGCATACAGGTCATGCAGCTTCAAGCGCACACCTTGGACCTGGCCCGGCGCCCAGCGCTGCATTTCACCGGCATCGGCCACGTGCATGTAGGCCTGCGAGCCGTCCAGTTCGGCACCGACCTTGAAGATGCCGACCACGGTCAGGCGCTGCATGCGCGGGGTGATGCCCCCTGGCTCCTTGCTGATTTCCGGCACGATCAGGGTCAGCTTGTCGCCCGTGTTGAGGCGGAAGCGCCGTGCGGTCAGTTCACCGATGACCACACCGTACTCACCCGGCTGCAGGTCCTGCAGGCGACCCTGGACGATGTGCTGGCCGACGATCGAAACCTTGCCTTCCTCGGCCGGGTCGATGCCGCTGACCTGGATCGGCTGCATCGCGCCCTTGTAGGAGAGCATGCCTTCCATCTCGGTGATCGGCGCTGCGGCCATCACCGCCGGGTTCTGCAGCGCAGCGTCGGCCGCCTTGTGCCAGTCGTCCAACGGTTGCACACCAAGGATCGAGGCATGCGGCACCAGGCCGAGAATGCGCGAGCTCATTTCACGCTGGAAGCCGTTCATCACCGACAGCACCACGATCATCGCCAGCACGCCCAGCGACAGGCCGATCATCGAGGTCATCGAGATGAACGAGATGAAGTGGTTGCGGCGCTTGGCCCGGGTATAGCGTGCGCCGATGAAGATGGGCAAGGGTCTGAACATGTAGGAAACACCCAATTAAAACGGGAAAACGGGGCAGCGCTGCCACCCCGTGCACTCGGTCAGATCGCCACCAGGTGGCCGTCGTCGAGCTTCAGCACGCGGTCCATCTGGCGCGCCAGGTTGAGGTCGTGAGTCACCACCAGGAAGGCGGTACGCGACGCACTGGACAGCTCCTGCATCAGTTCCTGGATGCCTTGGGCGGTGTGATGGTCGAGGTTGCCGGTCGGCTCGTCGAGCATCACCAGGCCCGGGCGGTTGACCAGGGCGCGGGCGATCGCCACGCGCTGGCGCTCGCCACCGGACAGCTCGGCCGGCTTGTGGTGCAGGCGATGGCCCAGGCCGACCCGCTTGAGCAACGCCTCGGCACGCTCACGGGCTTCCGGGATGGCAGTGCGGCCGATCAGCAGCGGCATGCACACGTTCTCCATGGCGGTGAACTCTGGCAACAGGTGGTGGAACTGGTAGACGAAACCCAGCTCGCGGTTGCGCAGCAGGCCGCGGGCGCGCTCGCCAAGGGCCGACAGCTCTTCGCCGGCCAGCCATACGCTGCCCTGGGTCGGCCGGTCGAGGCCACCTAGCAGGTTGAGCAAGGTGCTCTTGCCCGAGCCCGAGCTGCCGACGATGGCCACACGCTCACCAGCGTGCAGCTCCAGGTTGAGCCCGGACAGCACCTGCACCGACTCCGGGCCCTCGTCGTAGGACTTGCCCAGGTTGCGGCAACTCAGAACGGCTTTATCACTCATGCGCGACTCACTCATAACGTAGCGCCTCTGCAGGCTGGGTGCGGGCCGCACGCCAGGCCGGGTACAGGGTGGCGAAGAAACTCAGGACCAGCGCCGCACCACAGACCATGTAAACGTCCTGGGCCTGGATCTGCGACGGCAGGTAATCGATGAAGTAGACGTCGGCGTTGAGGAACTTGTGCCCGATCAGTTTCTCGATGCCGGCGATCACCGCGCTGACATTCAGCGCAGCGACGATCCCGACCACGGCGCCGATCAGGGTGCCGATCACCCCGATCACCGTACCCTGAACCATGAAGATCAGCATGATTTGCCCGGGCGTGGCACCCAGGGTACGCAAGATGGCAATATCGCCGCGCTTGTCGTTGACCACCATCACCAGGGTGGAAATGATGTTGAACGCCGCCACTGCGACGATCAGCAGCAACAGCAGGCCGATCATGGCCTTTTCCATGCGGATCGCCTGGTACAGGTTGCCGTGGGTGCGGGTCCAGTCGCGGCTGTAGTATTCCTGGTCACCGAGCTGCTGGGCGATGCTCCATGCCTCTCGCGGCGCCTGGAACAGGTCGTCGAACTTCAGGCGCAGGCCCTGCACCTGGTCCGGCTTCCAGCGGTGCAGGCGGGACAGGTCGGTGATGTGGGTCAGGCCCAGGTAGCCGTCGATCTCGCCAGCGCCAACGTGGAAGGTGCCGACCACGGTGAAGCGCTTCATGCGCGGGAACATCCCGGCCGGGGTCACGCTGACCTCGGGAGCGACGAAGGTCAGCTTGTCGCCGATGGCGACGCCCAGCTTGGCTGCGGCCTTGTCGCCGATCATGATGCCCCACTCCCCGGCCGCCAGCTTGTCGAGGCTGCCTTGCTGGATGAAGTTGTCGATGATCGACACCTCGCGCTCGCGCGCCGGGTCGATGCCATTGAGCAACACCTTCTGCACCTTGCCATCATGGGTCAGCAGGCCCTGCATCTGCGTGTACGGAGCAACCGCCAGCACGTGCGGATTCTGCTTTACTTGTTGGGCAAGGGCAGACCAGTCGTTGATCGGCTGGCCACTCTCCAGCGTGGCGTGGGGGATCATCCCCAACACGCGGGTACGCATCTCGTGGTCGAAACCGTTCATGACCGAGAGCACCACGATCATCACCACCACGCCCAGGGCGAGGCCGATCATCGAGGTCAGGGAAATGAACGAGACGAAGTGATTACGGCGCTTGGCACGGGTGTAACGCGTACCGATGAATGCGAAAAGAGGTCTGAACATGTCGGGGCTTGTTCGGATGAAAGGGAACGTCCTTGTGGCGAGGCGCCTACGGCGGCTTTACACTCGGACCACCGCCGCAACCATGGGTTCGCCATGACGACATTAGACGAAGAAGATCGCCGCGAATACTACCGCATCGAAGATCGGATCGCACTGGAAATCAGCCCCCTCAGCGCGGCCGAAGCCCTTGAAGCAGAACTGTTGCAGGATGATTCGCCGCTGTTCAACCTGCTCAGCGAATTACACCTGTCCGACTTCGAGTCGCAGCACCTGCTGCGCCAGCTGAGCGAGAAGGACCGCACCCTCGCAGCATTCCTGCGGGCGCAGAACAAACGCCTCGACCTGCTCAGCGCCGTTGTCGCGCAAACCCTGCTCGGCGAAATCGGCCAACCACAACGGGTGATCATCTCCGAAGGGGGCATCGAGTTCGCGCAACCGCGGCAGATCGCCCCCGGCACCCGGGTGAAAGTGAAGATGGTGCTGATGCCACGCGCCCACGGCCTGCTGCTGCGCGGCAAGGTCACCCACTGCGACCGGCGCCCGGACGGCGATTTCGAGGTGGGCACGGAATTCACCGACATGACCGATGCCCAACGGCAACTGCTGGCCCGCTACATCCTGCAACGCCAACAGCAGCAACGGCGCCAGCAACTGGAACAAGACGGCCCCGCCTCCTGAGCCCTATCCCCCTGATTTGAAGGAACGAACGTGACCCTGATCTATGGCCACCGCGGCGCCAAGGGCGAAGCCCCCGAAAATACCCTGAAGAGTTTTCAGCAGTGCCTGTCACACGGCGTGACCCGCTGCGAACTGGACCTGCACCTGTCGGCCGACAACGAACTGATGGTCATCCACGACCCTACCCTCAAGCGCACCACCGGCCGGCGCGGCAAGGTGGTCGAGCACCCGGCTGCCGAGCTGGTCAGGATCGATGCGCGCAAGGGCGGCCCGGGCCACGTGCAGCCCTGCCCCATCCCGAAACTTGAGGAACTGTTCGAGAAGTGTCCGTTCGAGCACTGGCAGCTGGAGGTCAAGAGCGCCTCGCGCACCCGCGCCGCCACAACCGTGCTGGCGATCCGCGAACTGGCGCAGCAATACGGCCTGCTGGACAAGGTGACCATCACCTCGAGCTCACGGGAAGTACTGGGCGCGGCCCAGGAGCTGGTACCGGATGTGAAACGCGGGCTGGTAGCCGAGTACGCCTGGCTCGACCCGTTGAAGGTCGCGCAGAATTATGGCTGCGAGCTGCTGGCGTTGAACTGGACGCTGTGCACCCCAGAGCGCCTGCTCAAGGCACAGGGTCAGGGCTTGCATGTGTCGGTGTGGACGGTCAACGAACCGGCACTGATGCGCCGGCTCGCTGATTTTGGCGTGGACAGCCTGATTACAGACTTTCCCGGTTTGGCCAAGACCACCCTCGGGTAGGGCTGAAATCGGTCTCCCCGACCGGCTCAGGCCACCGGCCGGAGCCGCTTAAAAAAGCCGGTTCAGGCCGTCGTAGGCAGCTACCCGATAGGCTTCGGCCATGGTCGGGTAGTTGAACGTGGTGTTGACGAAGTACTTCAGATTGTTCTGCTCGCCTGGCTGGTTCATGATCGCCTGGCCGATGTGAACGATTTCCGAAGCCTGGTAGCCGAAGCAGTGCACGCCGAGGATTTCCAGGGTTTCGCGGTGGAACAGGATCTTCAGCATGCCTTGCGGCTCGCCGGCGATCTGCGCGCGCGCCATGCTCTTGAAGAACGCCTTGCCCACTTCGTATGGCACCTTGGCCTGGGTCAGCTCCTGCTCGTTCTTGCCGATCGAGCTGATCTCCGGGATGGTATAGATGCCGGTCGGCACGTCATTGACGAAGCGCCAGCTGCCGTTATCGACGATGCTGCCAGAAGCCGAACGGCCCTGGTCATGGGCAGCACTGGCCAGGCTTGGCCAGCCGATCACATCACCGGCGCCATAGACGTTCGGCACGCTGGTGCGGTAGGCCTCGTCGACCTCGATCTGGCCACGGCTGTTGACCTTGATGCCGATGTTTTCCAGGCCCAGCTTGTCGGTGTTGCCGGTACGGCCGTTGCACCACAGCAAGGCGTCGGCCTTGATCTTCTTGCCCGACTTCAGGTGCAGGATGACGCCGTTGTCCAGGCCCTCGACCCGCTCGTACTCCTCGTTGTGGCGCACGGTGATGTTGTTGTTGCTGAAGTGGTAGCTCAGCGCCTGGGAAATTTCCGAATCGAGGAAGCTCAGCAGCTGACCGCGGTTGTCGACCAGCTCGACCAGCACGCCCAGGCCGCTGAAGATCGAGGCGTACTCGCAACCGATCACGCCGGCGCCGTAGACGATCAGCTTGCGCGGGGTGTGGCTCAGGCTGAGGATGGTGTCGCTGTCATAGACACGCGGGTGGTGGAAGTCGATGTCGGCCGGGCGGTACGGGCGCGAGCCGGTGGCAATGATGATGTGCTTGGCGTTGAGCTTCTCGACCACGCCATTCGGGCACACCACTTCGACGGTCTGCTCGTCGGCGAAGCTGCCAGTACCGAAGAACAGATCAACGCGATTACGGGCATAGTAGCCGGTACGCGACGCAACCTGCTTGGCAATGACCTTCTCGGCGCTCTTGAGTACGTCCGGGAACGAGAACCAGCGCGGCTCACCGATGGCACGGAACATCGGGTTGGTGTTGAACTGCATGATCTGCCGCACCGAGTGACGCAGCGCCTTGGACGGGATGGTGCCCAGGTGGGTGCAGTTGCCGCCGACCTGACGGCGGCTGTCGACCATTGCCACCTTGCGCCCCGCTTTGGCGGCGTTCATTGCCGCGCCTTCACCGGCCGGGCCGGAACCCAGCACCACTACGTCGTAGTTGTAGACAGCCATGCGTACTCCTTCAGAACTGGCCCGGGGTTACGGTTACCCGCGGGGCTCGATCATGCCGCCGGGGCGTCATGAGAAAATTCGGGTGCAGTCTAATCAAGCGTGAACGCCGCGCACATTAACCCTTGGTCGCGTCGTAGGCCAATTTTGCCTGCACTACATGTCATTCACCGATCCCTGGCGGCGATCATCCCTGGCAACGCTTTCAATCGCCTTTCACCGCCTGCTCGAATGCAGGGGTCGCTCGGGAGACGAAGCCACCGTCTGCCCGAGTCACCAAAACCGCAGCCAGATCATGGGCCAGGGCAAAATCCCAGCCGCGCTCTGGCCCCAGGATCAGCAACAGGGTCGAATAGCCATCGGCCTGCAGCGCCGAGGCATCGAGCACGGTGACCGCGGCCAGGTCGTGGTCGACCGGGCGCCCCAGGCGTGCGTCGAACGTGTGTGAATAGCGCCGGCCATTCTCCTCGAAATAGTGGCGATAGTCACCCGAGGTCGACACCCCCAGGCCATTGACCGGGATGATCTGGCGGGCGATCTGCCGGTCTTCGCGCGGCAATTCAAGGGCGATGCGCCAGGGGCTGCCGTCGGGCTTGCGGCCCACGGCCTTGAGCTCACCGGTGGCTTCGGCGATGAAACTGGCCACGCCCATGGCGCGCAGGCGCTCGGCGATCAGGTCGACGGCGTGGCCAGCAGCGATGCTGTTGAAATCCAGTTGCACCGCAGCGTCCTTGCACAGTGCCTGGCCGTCGATGCGCAGGTGGTGGTAACCGACGCGCTGGCGGGCCTGGGCCAGGGCCAGCGGATCGGGCACCTGCTCCTGGCGGGCTTGCGGGCCGAACCCCCAGAGGTCGAGCAATGGCTCGACGGTGAGGTCGAAAGCGCCATCACTCTGTTCGGCCAGGTGCTGGCCGAATGCGGCCAGCTCAAGCATGTCGGGCGGCAAAGCCATGCACTGGTTGGCGGGCAGCAGGTTGAACTGGCTGACGGTGGAGTCGCCGCGGTAGGTCGAGTAATGCTGGTCGATGTCGTTGAGGATGGTCTCGACCGCCGCCTGGACCTGGGCCGGTGCCGGGCCGCCGGGTTCGCGGACGTACTGGATGCTGTAGCTGCTGCCCATGGTCGGGCCGCCCAGGCGTTCCAGGGTCGGGCCTTGGTTGCAGGCGGTGAGGAGCATCAACAGGATTGAGAGAAGTGCACGCAATATCGAGATCTCGATTGTCTGTACCTACCTCTTCGCGGGCTTGCCCGCTCCCACAGGGATATCACAAGCCTTGAAAGCAGTGATATCCCTGTGGGAGCGGGCAAGCCCGCGAAGAGGCCGGCACAGGCAACAACAAATGCCAGGCAAAAAAAACGGGAACCCGAAGGTTCCCGTTTTTTCATGCGCTTACAAGCGAATCAGCGTGGAAACGCTGGCGGGTTCACACCCGACATCTCTTCCATCACGCGAACGACCTGGCAGCTGTAACCGAATTCGTTGTCGTACCAGACGTACAGGACAACGCGGTTGTCGTTGGCGATGGTCGCCTCGGCATCCACCACACCGGCGTGGCGCGATCCGACGAAGTCGGTCGAAACCACTTCTTGCGAGCTGACGTAGTCGATCTGCTTGTGCAGTTCCGAGTGCATGGCGGTCTGGCGCAGGTACTCGTTGATTTCGTCGCGGGTGGTCGGCTTCTCAAGGTTCAGGTTGAGAATGGCCATCGAAACGTTCGGCGTCGGAACGCGGATGGCGTTGCCGGTCAGCTTGCCCTTCAGCACTGGCAGCGCCTTGGCGGCAGCGGTGGCGGCGCCGGTTTCGGTGATGACCATGTTCAGCGGCGCGGCACGGCCACGGCGGCTGCCCTTGTGGAAGTTGTCGATCAGGTTCTGGTCGTTGGTGAACGAGTGAACGGTTTCGACGTGGCCGTTGACGATGCCGTACTGGTCATTGATGGCCTTGAGCACCGGCACGATGGCGTTGGTGGTGCACGAAGCTGCCGAGATGATCTTGTCATCGGCAGTGATGTCGCCGTGGTTGATGCCATGCACGATGTTCTTCAGCGCGCCCTTGCCCGGCGCAGTGAGGATCACGCGGGCAGCGCCCGGGCAGGCCAGGTGCTGGCCCAGGCCATCGGCGTCACGCCATACACCGGTGTTGTCGACGATCAGCGCATTGTTGATGCCGTACTGGGTGTAGTCGACTTCGCTCGGGCTCTTGGCGTAGATGATCTGGATCAGGTTGCCGTTGGCAGTGATGGTGTTGTTGGCTTCATCGATGGTGATGGTGCCATCGAACGGGCCATGCACCGAGTCACGGCGCAGCAGGCTGGCACGCTTGACCAGGTCGTTCTCGGCGCCTTTGCGCACGACAATGGCACGCAGACGCAGGCCGTCGCCGCCACCGGTCTTCTCGATCAGGATGCGCGCCAGCAGGCGGCCGATGCGACCGAAGCCGTACAGGACGACGTCGGTACCCTTGCGGGCCGAAGCGTTCTGTTGGCCAACCACGTCGGCCAGCTCTTCACGGACGAACTGCTCGGCAGTGCGGCCGTTGCCCTCCTGCTTGAACTTGTTGGCCAGCTTGCCCAGGTCGACCGAAGCGGCGCCCAGTTTCAGCTCGCTCATGGCCTTGAGCAGGGGGAATGTCTCGTGTACGGACAGTTCGGTCTCGTCGGTCTGACGGTGACGCGCAAAGCGGTGGGCTTTGAGGATCGAGATAACCGAACGGTTGATCAGGCTGCGGCCATAAATCGAGCTCACCACATTGTTGTTGCGGTAGAGCTGACCGATAAGCGGGATCATCGCTTCAGCCAGCGCTTCACGATCGATCCACTCACCAAGACACTGGTCGGGCTTCTGAGTCACGGGAACCTTCCACATGTAGGGACAGAAAAAAGGGGCTACATTATGACGCCCCAGCGCGTAACCGGCAATGAGCGCCTGTCGCCGATGGCAAAGCCTGCTGTTCATGGCCTGTGAAGCCTGACAGCAGGCACCGTCACCGGTACAATCGATCTCTTTGCCGCAACGCTTGGAGTGCAATCTCCCGTGTCAGTTCTGCGCCTTCCGCAAATGTCGGCCACGGCCGGCAAACAAACCTGGGGCAACCTGCCCGGGGCCGCCCTCAGCCTGGCCATCGCCGAGGCCGCCAGCAGCGCGGGTCGCTTCACCCTGCTGCTGACCGCCGACAGCCAGGCAGCCGATCGTCTGGAACAGGAACTTCGCTTCTTTGCCCCGGACCTGCCGGTGCTGCCGTTCCCCGATTGGGAAACCCTGCCCTACGACCTGTTCTCGCCGCACCAGGACATCATTTCCCAGCGTATCGCCAGCCTCTACCGGTTGCCCGAACTGAGCCACGGCATTCTGGTGGTGCCGATCACCACCGCCCTGCACCGCCTGGCCCCCACGCGCTTCCTGCTGGGCAGCAGCCTGGTGCTCGACGTGGGCCAGACCGTTGACGTCGAGCAGATGCGCACGCGCCTTGAGGCCACCGGCTACCGCTGCGTAGACACGGTCTACGAGCATGGTGAGTTCGCCGTGCGTGGCGCGCTGATCGACTTGTTCCCGATGGGTAGCAAGCTGCCTTATCGCATCGACCTGTTCGATGACGAGATCGAGACCCTGCGCACCTTCGACCCGGAAACCCAGCGCTCGATCGACAAGGTCGACTCGATCCGCCTGCTGCCGGCGCGCGAGTTCCCCATGCAGAAGGAAGAGGTGACCCGCTTCAAGGCGCGTTTCCGTGAGCGTTTCGATGTCGACTTCCGCCGCAGCGCGATCTTCCAGGACCTGGCCAGCGGCATCATCCCCGCCGGCATCGAGTACTACCTGCCGCTGTTCTTCGAAGAAACCTCGACCCTGTTCGACTACCTCCCCGCCGACACCCAGGTGTTCTCGCTGCCAGGCGTCGAGCAGGCTGCCGAGCACTTCTGGAGCGACGTGCGCGGGCGCTATGAAGAACGCCGCGGCGACCTGACCCGCCCGCTGCTGCCGCCAGCCGAGCTGTTCCTGCCGGTGGAAGACTGCTTCGCCCAACTCAAGCAGTGGCCACGGGTGGTGGTCAGCCCCGACGACATCGAAACCGGTGTCGGCCGCGAGCGCTTCCCTGCGCGCAGCCTGCCCAACCTTGCCATCGAAGCCAAGGCCAACCAGCCGCTGGCGGCGCTGGCCGAGTTCCTCGATCAGTTCAGCGGCCGCGTGCTGTTCACCGCCGAATCGGCGGGCCGCCGCGAGGTACTGCTGGAACTGCTCGAACGCCTCAAGCTGCGCCCACAGACGGTCGACAGCTGGGCCGACTTCATTACCGGCGGCGAACGCCTGGCGATCACCATCGCCCCGCTCGACGACGGCTTGCTGCTGGACGACCCGGCCGTCGCCCTGGTTGCCGAGAGCCCGCTGTTCGGCCAGCGCGTGATGCAGCGTCGGCGCCGTGAAAAACGCGGCGAGGCTGCCAACGACGCGGTGATCAAGAACCTCACCGAACTGCGCGAAGGCGCGCCGGTGGTGCATATCGACCATGGCGTGGGCCGCTACCTGGGCCTGGCCACCCTGGAGATCGACGGCCAGGCCGCCGAATTCCTCACCCTGGAATACGCCGAGGGCGCCAAGCTGTATGTGCCGGTGGCCAACCTGCACCTGATCGCCCGCTACACCGGCAGCGATGACGCCCTGGCGCCGCTGCACCGGCTGGGTTCCGAGGCCTGGCAGAAAGCCAAGCGCAAGGCCGCCGAACAGGTCCGCGACGTGGCGGCCGAGCTGCTCGACATCTATGCCCGCCGCGCGGCGCGCAAGGGCTATGCCTTCGCTGACCCCGCCGCTGACTACGCCACTTTCAGCGCAGGCTTCCCGTTCGAGGAAACCCCTGACCAGCAAGCAGCGATCGAGGCGGTGCGGCTCGACATGCTGGCGCCCAAGCCGATGGACCGCCTGGTGTGTGGCGACGTCGGCTTCGGCAAGACCGAAGTGGCCATGCGCGCCGCCTTCATTGCCGTGCACAGTGGCCGCCAGGTGGCGGTGCTGGTGCCCACCACCCTGCTCGCCCAGCAGCACTACAACAGCTTCCGCGACCGCTTTGCCGAATGGCCGGTGAAGGTCGAAGTGATGAGCCGTTTCAAGTCGGCCAAGGAAGTGGCCGCAGCGGCCGCCGACCTCGCCGAAGGCAAGATCGACATCCTCATCGGCACCCACAAGCTGCTGCAGGATGACGTGCGCTTCAAGGACCTGGGCCTGGCCATCATCGACGAGGAACACCGCTTCGGCGTACGCCAGAAAGAGCAGCTCAAGGCCCTGCGCAGCGAAGTGGACATCCTCACCCTGACCGCCACACCGATCCCGCGTACGCTGAACATGGCGGTGGCGGGCATGCGCGACCTGTCGATCATCGCCACCCCGCCGGCGCGGCGCCTGTCGGTGCGTACCTTCGTCATGGAGCAGAACAAGAGCACGGTCAAAGAGGCGCTGCTGCGTGAACTGCTGCGCGGTGGCCAGGTGTACTACCTGCACAACGATGTGAAAACCATCGAAAAGTGCGCCGCCGAACTGGCCGAGCTGGTCCCGGAAGCGCGTATCGGCATCGGCCACGGGCAGATGCGCGAGCGCGAACTGGAACAGGTGATGAGCGACTTCTACCACAAGCGCTTCAACGTGCTGATCGCCTCGACCATCATCGAGACCGGTATCGACGTGCCCAGTGCCAACACCATCGTCATCGAGCGCGCCGACAAGTTCGGCCTGGCCCAGCTGCACCAGCTGCGTGGACGGGTTGGTCGTAGCCACCACCAGGCCTACGCCTACCTGCTGACGCCGCAGCGCCAGAAGATCAGCGCCGACGCCGAAAAGCGCCTGGAAGCCATCGCCAACACCCAGGACCTCGGTGCCGGCTTCGTGCTAGCCACCAACGACCTGGAAATCCGCGGTGCCGGCGAGTTGCTTGGCGAAGGCCAGAGCGGGCAGATCCAGGCCGTGGGCTTCACCCTGTACATGGAAATGCTCGAACGTGCGGTCAAGGCCATCCGCAAAGGCACCCAGCCAAACCTCGAGCAGCCGCTGGGCGGCGGCCCGGAGATCAACCTGCGCCTGCCGGCGCTGATCCCCGAGGACTATTTGCCCGACGTGCACGCCCGCCTGATCCTCTACAAGCGCATCGCCTCGGCGGCCGACGAAGAGGGCTTGAAGGACTTGCAGGTTGAGATGATCGACCGCTTCGGCCTGCTTCCCGAGCCGACCAAGAACCTCATGCGCCTGACCCAGCTCAAGCTGCAGGCGGAAACCCTCGGCATCAAGAAAGTCGACGCCGGCCCCAATGGCGGCAAGCTCGAATTCGAGGCCGAGACCCCGGTCGACCCGCTGACCCTGATCAAGCTGATCCAGAGCCAGCCCAAACGCTACAAGTTCGAAGGCGCGACGCAGTTCCGTTTCCTGGTACCGATGGAACGCCCCGAAGAACGCTTCAACACCTTGGAGGCGCTGTTCGAGCGCCTGACCCCACAGCCTGCCTAAGGAAGATCCATGCGTGCCATCCGTTGCCTGACCCTGCTGTTCGCGCTGTTCGCGCCGGCCGCCTTTGCCGAAGGGATGTATCAGGTGGAAATG
Organism: Pseudomonas sp. 382; assembly: GCF_002759075.1. Taxonomy (NCBI): domain Bacteria; kingdom Pseudomonadati; phylum Pseudomonadota; class Gammaproteobacteria; order Pseudomonadales; family Pseudomonadaceae; genus Pseudomonas; species Pseudomonas sp. 382. The sequence continues at coordinate 9,114 of NZ_PEMX01000026.1, read as the reverse complement.
ATTCTGGTGCGGCAGAACAGCGTGCCCGCCTTCACCAGCCCGTTCGCCCCGGAAGACTGGAGCGCCGGCGCCCCGCGCCTGGACAAGGGCGCCGAACGCCCACTGGCGCTGCAGGATGAGGCCACCCGCCTGCAAGCCACTGCCGACTACACCGTGTTGCTGCACAAGGCCTGGCAACAGCCGGTCAGCAGCGACACCAGCCGCATCGCCCTGAGCGCCGGCGCCGAGCAGTTCGGCCACTTCCCCATCGAGGGCAACCTGGGCATCACCGCCGGCCGCTTCATCGGCGTGGAGGCCAACTTCTGGGTCAACCAGCTGGACAGCAACGGCAACGTACTGCAAAGCGAGCAGTTCAAGCAGAGCAACAGCAACATGAAAGGCGGCCAACTGACGTTCCTCGATGGCGGCCACCTGGCCCTGCTGCTGAAGGTCACGCCCCCGGGCACGCCGAAGATGCCGGTGATGGACCCGGAGATGATGGAGCAGTGATGCAATGAGCCGCGACGCTCTCCAGCTGCTGCGCGAATACCCGAACTGGACCCAGTCGTTCACCGGCCCGGTCCTGCAGCGCGGCGAGCGTTACGCCCGGGAAGACCGGGTAGAGGTCGAACACTGCAGCGGCCCGATCATCGAAGCCACCTGTCGTGGCAGCGAAGGCAGCCGCTATCGGCTGAAGATCACCCTCACCGCCCTGGCTGGCCGCTGCCACGTACGCGGCCAGTGCAGTTGCCCAGTGGGGCAGAACTGCAAGCACTGCGCCGCCGTATTGCTCACCTTGAGCGAGCCGCAGGCAGCGGCAAAACACGCTGGCGACGCACTGCCAGCCAACCTGCAGCGCTGGCTGAAAGGCCTTGAGCAACCCGCCCCGGAAACCGCCGAAGCGCAAGATAAACGTGGACGCATGGTTTGCTACCAGCTCAGGCTGACCGAGGAACCTGGCTGCGCCCTGCGGGTACGCAAAGGCATGCGCGAAGAGGAGGGCTTGCGTTACAGCCGCGTGCAGTCACTGTATGAATTCCTCTACGAACCACCGCGTTTCGTCAAAGAGGAAGACATCCGCATCCTGCGCCTGCTCTCGGCACTGAACCAGGCCGGTAGCCAGGATCGCGGCTACCAGCTCACAGGCCGCGAAGGCGGCGAACTGTTCCAGCGTGCACTGGATACCGGGCGCATGCTCTGTGACGAGAACAAACCGCTGCTGCGCGAGGGCCCGGCGCTTGCCGCCGAGTTCCGCTGGGTGCGACTGGATAACGGCCATTATCGCGGCATCTGGTATCACGGCGAAACACCGCTGAACTGCGTGATTGCACTACTGCCGCTTTACTACTTCGATTTTTCGAGCAGTGAAGCAGGCAAGCTCGAGCACAGCCTCGACCCTCACATTGCCCTGCAACTGACCATCGCTCCTGACGTTCCGGAACACCTCGTCGTGCCTCTCAGCCACAAGCTCAATGCCTTGAACCACCAGCTTCCTACGCCGACCACGCTGGACGAACAGCTCATCGATGACCTGCAGCCCAGGCCCCACCTGACCCTCGGCAGCCTCGAATTCAGCGCCTACACGCCCAAGACCGGGCGTATGCAACGGCAGATGCAGCACCGCGCCGCACTCGCGTTCGACTACGACGGCCTGCGCGCCAGTGGCAATGACGACAAGCCGTTGACCCGCCTGGTCGACGCCACCTGTCAGCGCATCCGCCGCCAGCCCCAGGCCGAGCAGGCACAGCGCAAGGTGCTGCGCGACTTCGGCTTCAAACCCGCCACCCGGCAGAGCAAGGCCCTGCCCGACAGTGCTGGCGAGATGCTCCAGCTGCCCGACGACGAGGCCTGGCTGCGCTTTGCCCGCGATGGCCTGCCACGCTTGCGCGAGGCTGGCTGGGACATCGAAATCCACCGTGACTTCGCCTTCAACCTGCAGGACGTGGACGACTGGTACGCCACTATCGAGGAAGCGCCGGGGCATGAATGGTTCGACCTGGAGCTGGGTATCGTGGTCGAAGGCCAGCGTCACAGCCTGCTGCCGATCGTGCTGCAACTGTTGCGCAGCAACCCCGAACTGCTGCGCCCCAGCGAACTGGCGCGGCGCAGCGACGATGAGCATTTGTTGATCGACCTCAATCGCGGCCGCCTGGATAGCCCGGCGCTGCGCGTTGCGCTTCCCTATGGCCGCATCAAGGCAGTGATGGGCACGCTCGGCGAACTGTACCTGCACGAGGACGCGGTCGGCCCTACCCTGCGCATGGACCGTGCCGACGCCGCGCGGCTGAATGACATCGAACACCTGCCACTGCACTGGGAAGGTGGCGCCCATGTGCGCGACCTTGGCCGGCGCCTGCGCGACGCCCGCGAGCTGCAGGTCGAAGTGCCGAGCGGGCTCAACGCCACCCTGCGGCCTTACCAGCAGCAAGGCCTGAACTGGCTGCAGGCCCTGCGCGAAATGGGCACCGGCGGCATCCTTGGCGACGACATGGGCCTGGGCAAGACCCTGCAGGCCCTGGCTCATCTGCTGCTGGAAAAACAGTCCGGGCGCCTGACCGCCCCGGCCCTGGCGGTGATGCCAACCAGCCTGGTACCCAACTGGCTCGATGAAGCGCAACGCTTCGCTCCCGGCCTGCGCGTGCTGGCCCTGCATGGCCCCGGCCGCAGCAAGCATTTCGCCAAGCTGCACGAATACGACCTGGTACTGAGCACCTACGCCCTGCTGCCTCGCGACCTGGAACACCTGCGCGCGCAAGCCTGGCATGTGCTGGTGCTGGACGAGGCACAGAACATCAAGAGCAGCACCAGCAAAGCCGCCCAGGCCGTCGGCGAACTGCAGGCCAACCAGCGCCTGTGCCTGACCGGCACGCCAATGGAGAACAACCTGGGCGAGCTGTGGTCGATCTTCCACTTCCTCATGCCCGGCTGGCTGGGAGACGTGAAACGCTTCAACCAGGATTACCGCACCCCTATCGAGCGCCACGGCGACGCCGAGCGCCTGGCCCACCTGGTCAGCCGGGTGCGCCCGTTCCTGCTGCGCCGCACCAAGGAACAGGTGGCCACCGAGCTGCCGGCGAAAACCGAAATGGTCCACTGGGTCGAACTCAGTGACGCCCAGCGCGACACCTACGAGGCGGTGCGCGTGGCCATGGACAAGAAGGTCCGCGACGAAATTGCCCGCAATGGCGCGGCGCGCAGCCAGATCGTGATCCTCGACGCCCTGCTCAAGCTGCGCCAGGTGTGCTGCGACCTGCGCCTGGTCAAAGGGGTCGAGACCAAAGGCAACCAGGCCGACAAGGGCAAGCTCGGCGCGCTACTGGAGATGCTCGAAGAGCTGCTCAGCGAGGGTCGCCGTGTCCTGCTGTTCTCGCAGTTCACCTCGATGCTGGCGCTGATCGAGCAGGAGCTGGAAAAGCGCAAGATCCGCTATAGCCTGCTCACCGGCGACACCCGCGACCGACGCACCCCGGTGCAGCAGTTCCAGCAGGGCGACAGCGAAGTGTTCCTGATAAGCCTCAAGGCCGGAGGGGTGGGGCTGAACCTCACCGCTGCGGACACCGTAATCCACTTCGACCCGTGGTGGAACCCGGCCAGCGAGAACCAGGCGACCGACCGTGCCTACCGGATCGGCCAGGACAAGCCGGTGTTCGTGTTCAAGCTGATTACCCGGGGGACGGTGGAAGAAAAGATCCAGGCGCTGCAGCAGGAGAAGGCAGCGCTGGCGGCGAGCCTGCTCGATGGAGGGCAGGCAGGGCAATGGCGACTTGGCGATGACGAGATCGACGCGCTGTTTGCCCCGCTACCTGGCAAGCGAACCCGATAACCTGTACCGGCCTCTTCGCGGGACACGCCCGCTCCCCTAGGTAGTGTACCGTTCTTGAGGTGGGTGAAATCCTGTGGGAGCGGGCTTGTCCTGCGAAGAGGCCGGTACAGTCAATCGACCAGCTGTGCGTCTTTCAAGGCCCCCAGGGCCTCCAGCCAACGCGGCTGCTGGCGATAATCGGTACGGGCAAAGCCACGCCCGCGCATCTGCGCAATACGCGCCGACGGCTTGACCTTCAAGCGCTGCGCTGCGGTCAACGCCAGCTCCGCCGCCGCCCGGTCGTTGCACACCAGGCCCATGTCGCAACCGGCGCTCAGCGCCGCCTCGATGCGATTGGCGGCATCACCCACCACATGCGCACCAGCCATCGAAAGATCGTCACTGAAGATCACCCCGTCGAAGCCCAGCTCGCCGCGCAAGATGTCCTGCAGCCAGCGGCGCGAGAACCCGGCAGGCTGGTTGTCGACCTGCGGGTAGATCACATGCGCCGGCATCACCGCTGCCAGTTGCCCGCTAAGGCGGGAGAACGGCACCAGGTCCGCCTGGCGCAGCTGTTCGAGGCTGCGCTCGTCGGTAGGAATCGCTACATGCGAATCCGCCTCGGCCCAGCCATGCCCTGGGAAATGCTTGCCGCAAGCTGCCATGCCCGCCGCATTCATGCCGCGAATGAATGCGCCAGCCAGCTGTGTGGCACGCTCAGGGTTGCCTTCGAAGGCACGGCTGCCAACCACCGCGCTGCGCTGGTGGTCGAGGTCGAGCACCGGAGCGAAGCTGAGGTCCAGGCCGACCGCGAGCACCTCGGTGGCCATCAGCCAGCCGCACTGCTCGGCCAGGTACTCGGCATTGGCATTGTCGGCGATGGCGCGCATCGCCGGCAGGCGTACGAAGCCCTGGCGCAGGCGCTGCACGCGGCCGCCTTCCTGGTCGACCGCAAGGATCAGGTCGGGACGGATGGCGCGAATCGATGCGCACAGCTCACGCACCTGGCGTGGGCTGTCGATGTTGCGGGCGAAGATGATCAGGCCGGCCACTTCCGGCTGGCGTAGAAGCTGGCGATCTTCGGCAGTCAGCCATTTACCGGCGATATCCACCATCAGGGAGCCTTGCAGGCTGGTCATAGGCAATCCTTCATTGCAGAGTCAGTGAAGCCCACTCAGGGCAAGCGGCCTCGTCGATGCGCACCGGGCAATGTGCCGGGACGCGCTCGAAAAGGCCAAGCATGTCGATGTTGCGCAAGCGTATGCAGCCATGGGACAGCGGCACGCCCAAGGGTTCCGTGTCTGGCGTGCCGTGCAGATAGATGTGGCGGCGAAAGGTGTCGACACTACCCAGGCGGTTGACGCCCGGCTCGCAGCCACTGAGCCAGAAGATGCGGGTCAGGACCCAGTCCCGCCCGGGATGCTGCGCGTGCAGCGTCGGCGACCAGACCTCGCCCGTCCAGCGCCGGCCTTGCAGCACGGCATTGACTGGCAAGCCTGCGCCGATACGTGCACGCACCTGGTGTAGCCCGCGTGGTGTGCAGCCCGAGCCGTTGCGCTCACCTGCCCCATTGCGGGCGGTGGAAACCACGATGCGCACGCGCAACCGGCCTTGGGCAAAGCCGTAGAGGCGCTGGTCGGCGAGAGCGATGTGCAGGAAATCGAGGTCAGGCATGGGCGCTAGCTTAGCCGAAGCGCCCTGCCCCGCCCAGCCTTCAAGCCTTGGCAGTAGCGCTGCCGGACTTGCTGCGCGGGCGCAACTGGGCGCTGGCCATGGCGCTGTCGGTGACACCGCTGTCGGCACGCATGCCAGCGGCCAGGAATGGCACCATCAGGCGCATGACTTGCTCGATCGACGTGTTGATACCGAAATCGGTCTCGGCAATGGCGCGCAGCGCCTTGATCCCGGACATGCTGAACGCCGCGGCACCGAGCATGAAGTGTACGCGCCAGAACAATTCCAGCGGTGGGATGCGCGGTGCAGCTTCGTTTACCAACAGCATGTAGCGGCGGAACACCTTGCCGTACATGTCCTCGAGATAGCGCCGCAAATGGCCCTGGCTCTGACTGAACGCCAGGCCCAGCAGGCGCATGAAGATCGACAGGTCGTTGTTGCTGCGTGGCTGCACGACCAATGCCTGCTCTACCAGCATTTCCAGCAGCTCTTCAAGGCTGGGCTTCTGCTCGGGCTTGGCCTGTCGCCGCTCCAGCTCACGTTCGAGGCTGGCGCAGAACGGCCCGAGGAAACGCGAAAAGACGGCCTGGATCAGGGCCTTCTTCGAGCCGAAATGATAATTGACCGCTGCGAGGTTGACCCCGGCCTTGCTGGTAATCAGCCGCAATGAGGTTTCCGCGAAGCCTCGTTCCGCGAACAGCTGCTCGGCAGCATCGAGGATGCGTTCAACGGTTTCAGATTGGGCCATCACTACTCCGCCAGACAGAGACAAACAGGTGTTTGAAACATACGTTTCAGCCCTGCCGATGTCAAGGCTCGGTGACTGGGCGGTCGCCATTTAAAGGCGCCAGACTGCAGGCTGCAAGCGTCATCCTGCGTATTTCCTGCAGCTTTGTGCTTGCAGCGAACCCAGCACTGTATATAATCCCAGGCACTGTATAAAAAGACAGAGCGCCCGCCATGTTGAAACTGACGCCACGCCAAGCCGAGATTCTGGCCTTCATCAAACGCTGCCTCGAAGACAACGGCTTCCCACCCACGCGTGCGGAAATCGCTCAGGAGCTGGGCTTCAAGTCGCCGAATGCCGCCGAGGAGCACCTCAAGGCCCTCGCCCGCAAAGGCGCAATCGAAATGACCCCGGGCGCTTCCCGTGGCATCCGTATACCGGGCTTTGAAGCCAAGGCCGAAGAAAACGGCTTGCCGATCATTGGCCGAGTCGCTGCTGGCGCTCCTATCCTCGCCGAGCAGCACATCGAGCAATCCTGCAACATCAACCCGACCTTCTTCCACCCCCCTGCCGACTATTTATTGCGTGTGCACGGCATGAGCATGAAGGACATCGGCATCTTCGACGGCGATCTGCTGGCGGTGCACACCTGCCGCGAGGCCCGTAATGGCCAGATCGTCGTCGCCCGTATCGGCGACGAAGTGACCGTCAAGCGCTTCAAGCGCGAAGGCAGCAAGGTCTGGCTCATCGCCGAAAACCCCGAGTTCGCCCCTATCGAAGTCGACCTGAAAGAGCAGGAACTGGTGATCGAGGGTTTGAGTGTCGGCGTCATTCGCCGCTGATTCAGGAGGCGTCATGCAGCAGTCCATCCAAGCACATCAGCAGGTCCAGCTTCCGCTGTTCGAAGCGTTCCTCGCCCAGCCGGTACTGCCAGGCCTGAAGGCCAGCGAGCAGGCACGCAAGAGCAGCCATCCGGAGCTGTTCAGCGAACTGTCACTGCGTGGCGCCCCCGAACACTGCCAGAGCCTGTTGGCGCCGGTATTGCGCGAGCTTAGCGAGGAGGAGGAAGCGCGCTGGCTGACGCTGATCGCCCCACCGGCCAGCCTCACCCAGGCCTGGCTGCGCGATGCCGGGCTTAACCGCGAACGGATCCTGCTGCTGCATGCCCGTGGCAATCAGAGCGCACTGCAGCTGGCCTGCGAAGCGTTGCGCCTGGGCCGCAGCCACACCGTGGTCAGCTGGCTTGGCAGCGTCAACGCTACCGCTCGCCAACAACTGCTACGCGCTGCCAGTGTCGGAAACGCACAAAGCCTGAACATCCGCCTCGGCTGATGTTCAGGCTTTGCCTATGAAGCAGTGCAAGCGGGCGCTTTAGTGCAGTACACGCGGCCCTTCGTCGCGCTCCAGCTCACCCTCTACCAAGCGGCCTGCCATCTGCACGCCAACACTCAGCATTGCCTTGGCGACCTCGACATGCTGGCCCTGCAGGAACGCCTTGGCGTCTTCCGAGAAATCCAGGGTTACCAGGGAGCCTTCATCCTCGGCGCGACGCAGCTCGATACGGCCATCAGGCAACTCGACAATTTCCAGAAACGACGTAGACATATAGGGCAGTTCTCCACGAAAGGCCGGTAGTGTACCAGCCGTTGCAGCTATCAGCACTCACTCAACGCGTCGCGGAAACGTCTCACCAAGCCTTTGAGATTGTTCCGCCAACTTTCCAACTCTTCCCTAGACAACGCAGGGTGCTCGGGCTCATCGAGGTTGACGGCCTGAATCAACGGCTGGGTGACGTCGGTTTTTGCTGTTTTTTTCGCGACCGGTGGTCGGAACAAATCGGCATAAGCACTGACCAATTGCGCCAACCAGGTTTCCCGCTGGCGAACCAGTTCGAGCATTTCGGCCACTTCAGGGATGGCGATGGTGTTCAATGCATCATCGGCGAGCGCCTGCTCGACCGAAGCCACTACGGGCAGACGGTAGAATCCACCGATTTCATGGCACAGCCCCAACAGTGCGCCGTACAGGTGAAACAGCGCTGATTCACGTTCGGCCTGGACCAGGCCTTGGGCGTTCATGGCCTGGCTTTGTTCGGCCTTGGCCATGGATTCGAGGGCCAGCCCTGCGAAGAACAGTTTCTGGTTGGTGCGGGTGTAGAGTTCCTGGGCCATTTTCAGTGCCCTCCGTAAGGCTGCGAGGCGGATAGCTGCATCATAAATGATTGAGGCCGCTTTGCGCCCCTTCGCGGGCAAGCCCGCTCCCACAGGTATGGACTGCCCCCTAAAAGTTGGACAGTTCTATGCTGCAGCCTGAGCCCTGTACTCAACAGGGCTCAGGCCATTGAGCTTCAGTTTGATGCGGTCATGGTTGTAGTAGCGGATGTACTCGTCCAGGCCCGCTTTCAACTCATCGACACTCTCAAAGCGCTTCAGGTAGAAAAATTCAGACTTGAGCGTACCGAAGAAGCTTTCCATGGCCGCGTTGTCCAGGCAATTGCCCTTGCGCGACATGCTCTGTTTCACGCCTCGCCCACGGAGCTTGTGACGATACTGAGCCTGCTGGTAATGCCATCCCTGATCTGAATGCAGCACAAGCTTCGGCTTCTCTCCCAAGCAGTCGAGGGCCTTGTCGAGCATGTTCCCAACCAGGCTGTAGCAAGGACGTTTGGCCGTTTCGTACGCCACGATTTCACCGTTGTACAAATCCATCACCGGCGAGAGATAGAGCTTCTGTTGCGCCACCTTGAATTCAGTCACGTCGGTCACCCACTTCTGATTAGGCCGTTGGGCAACAAAATTTCGCTCCAGCAAATTCGCCGCCACCTTGCCGACAACACCACGATAGGAACGGTATTTCTTAGGCCGTACCACTGACTTCAACCCTTGCTCAGCCATCAGTCGTTCAACGACCTTCTTGTTCACCAGCTTGTCCT